>NZ_JBHWHH010000027.1:0-55875 GCF_042732555.1 Nocardia sp. NPDC059764 | reverse complement strand
CCGTGCTCGGTGCGCAGCCGCGGCTGCGTCTCGAACAGGGCGGCGGTCGCCTGGAAGAACCGCACCGGCGCCCGCCGCGGCGTCACCGCGCCCGCGACCGCCAGCCCGAGCGCCACCGTATCGCCCGCCAGCGAGATCGCCGCGGACAGTGCCGGTTCCAGATCGCCCGGATGCGGCGTCGTCGGATCCCATTCCCGATCCTCGACCCCGAACGTCCGCTCGACATCCTCGACGGCACAGACCAGATCGGAGATCTCGGTCCCGGAATCCGCCGTGATCGCGACCAGTCCGGTGATCGAATTCG
This sequence comes from Nocardia sp. NPDC059764, assembly GCF_042732555.1. Classification (NCBI taxonomy): domain Bacteria; kingdom Bacillati; phylum Actinomycetota; class Actinomycetes; order Mycobacteriales; family Nocardiaceae; genus Nocardia; species Nocardia sp. NPDC059764. The sequence continues at coordinate 55,571 of NZ_JBHWHH010000027.1, read as the reverse complement.
CGCGAACCCGTTCGACTCCCGCCACCGCACCGAGCGTGCCGCGCAGCGCCGCCGCCATCTTCCGGCCCCGCTCGGAATCGAGTCCCCGCACCTCGACGAACACCCGATCCCCGACCCGCGCCACGCGTCGGTCCCGCCGCAGCGCCGGGTCGAGCAGCGTCCCGAGATCATGCCGCAACTGCCCACCGACCTCGACGGCGGTCGCCACGCCTCGGGTGAGGTTGCGTGCCGTTCCGGCGGTGAGGCCGATCATCCGATCCAGCAAGTCCATACTGCCCGCGTACCCGGCGATGGCAGCCGTAACCGGGGGTTTCCGGGACGGAACCCACGTTGAAGGTTCGACTACCGGGCAGCGTCCTGGACGACGACGCGCAGGGTGTCCAGTGACGGGTCGGCGGGGTCGGGGACGTTCATTCCGGCGGCGACGCCCGAGCGGAGGTAGTCGATCACGGCCACATCGATCAGTTCGCCGGGGACGATGACCGGGATGCCCGGTGGATAGGGGGTGACCTGTTCGGCGGCGATGCGACCGGGGGCGCGCTCGATCGGGACGGATTCGCAGGGGGCGAAGAAGGCGTCGCGGGGCAGCATGATCGAATCCAGTTGCAGGTCACGGGGACTGGGCAGGTGGATGTCGTGGGGTGCGGGGTCGCGCAACCGGGTACGCCATGCGATGAGGCCGGAGACGAGGGCGTCGACGGTGTCCGGGCTGTCTGCCATGGACAGGGTCGCCAGGATCCGGCGGTGGTCGCAGAGGCCGAGATCGATGCGCCGGTGTTCGCGCATCCAGTCGGCGATCTCGTAACCGGATGCGCCGGTGTCGGAGACGTCCATCAGGACCTGGAGCCGATCCAGGTCATGGGAGGCTTCGACGCCGAGCAGTTCGTCCTCCATCACCGAAATGCCGGGGATGGTATCGAGTTCGCGACGCGCGTACTCGGCGGTTTTCAGTGCCGCGCCGAGCAGGTCGTGGCCGTGCTCGACCATCTGCCGTCGCCAGCCGTCCATGGCGGCGTACAGCAGCACGTTCGGGCTGGTCGTCATGAGCAGATCCGCGCACTCGCGCAGCCGGTTCCGGTCGACGAGATCGCCCTGGAGGTGGAATACCGAGCCCTGCTCGAATCCCGCGCCCATCTTGTGCACGCTGACCAGGCAGATGTCCGCGCCCGCGTCCATGGCCCAGGTCGGCAGGTCCTCGTGGAACGGCAGATGCGCGCCCCACGCCTCATCGATGATCAGCGGCTTGCCGTGGCTGTGACAGACGTCGGCGATCGCGGCGATGTCGGCGCAGGTGCCGTACGGGGTGGGGCTGACGATCAGCGCGCCGGCCGCTTCCGGGTGGCGTTCCCAGGCCCGGTGCACCTGTTCCGGCGACGGCGCGTGCGAGAAGTGCCGGGCCGCATCCCATCTGGGTGGCACCCAGTAGGGCCGCACACCGGCGAAGATCAGTCCGGCGACGATCGACTTGTGGCTGTCGCGGCCGAGGATGAGCCCGCCGTCCCCGCCGGCGACGGCCATCATGGCCGCCTTCACCGACAGCGAACTGCCGCAGGTGGAGAAGAAGGCGTAGTCGGCGCCCACCGCGTCGGCCATCAGTTCCTCGGCGTCGGTGAGATGGTGGCCGCGGGACAACCGATCGTCCATGCCCGGTCCGGCGAGGATGTCCGCGCGCAGGGCCGGACCGAGGACCTCGTTCACGCGCGGATCGGCTCCCCGCGACTGTCGGTGGCCGGGCGGGGTGAAGCCGTAGCGGCCCTGCCGGTGATAGTCGGCCAGGGCATCGAGTATCGGTGCGGCGGAATGGTTCACGGCGCCTCCTGTTCGAATGTGCGGTGCGGGCAGTTTCAGGTGCCGCGGAGTTTGTCCAGGAGCGGCGGGGCCGCCTCGGCGAGGAAGCGATCCTGTCGTTCGTCACCGATCTGGACCAGCGCGACATCGGTGAAACCCGCCGCCAGGTACGGATTTACGGACTCGGCCATGGCGTCGAGGTCGGGGCCGCAGGCGATCTGCTCGGCGATGTCGCCGGGGCGGACGCATTGCGTGGCGGCCGCGAACCCCGCCGGCGTGGGCAGATTGGCATTGACGTCCCAGCCGCCGGTGGACCAACGGAATTCGTCGTATGCCCGCTCGATTGCCTTGTCCCGGTCGGTGTCCCAGCTGACGGGAACCTGTCCGGTGACCCGCGACGGCCCTTCGTCGTGCTCGACGATGTGAATACGCTGCCAGGCGTCGACGAGCTCGGGGTCGGGATCGGTGGCGATCATCTCGTCGGCGAGCGGGGCGAACCGTCGCACCGACCGGGGCCCGGAGACCGCGACCGCGATCGGAACGGGTTCGGCGGGCAGATCCCAGATCTTGGCCGCGTCGACTCGATACCACTGCCCGCGGCGGCTGACCGTGTCGCCGGTGAGCAGCTCCCGGATGAGGCCGATTGCATCGGCGAGCCGGTCCTGCCGTTCGTCGAGGCCGGGCCAGCCCGCGCCGATCACGTGCTCGTTGAGGCTCTCGCCGCTGCCCAGTCCGAGGGTGAACCGGCCTTCGGCGAGGATCTGCAGGGTCGCGGCTTGTTGTGCGACGACCGCGGGGTGGTAGCGCATGGTCGGGCAGCACACGTAGGTCATCAGGGGGATGCGCTCGGTGGCCTGCGCGACCGCGCCGAGCATGGTCCAGGCGTGCGGTGCGTGGCCCTGGGACTCGAGCCAGGGCGAGAAATGATCCGAGCTGACCAAGAAGTCGAATCCGGCCTGTTCGGCCGCGACCGCGTAGCGGACGAGCTCGCGCGGGCCGCTCTGCTCGGTCATCAGGGTGTATCCGAACCGGGTCACGGCGGTGTCCTTCCGTTCGGCAGGGGTGGATACCGGTCGGCTACCCACTCACGGGCCGTGCACACCGCTCGCGAAACAGGTTCGTGGCGAGCGGTTGAGGTCGTCGTCGGCGGGTATGGCGAAGGATGTCCAGACCAGATGGTCTGGCACGCATTACTTCCGGACAGCAGTCGTGGTCCGTACGAGTAGCACCGTCAACGGCGACGGTGTCTCAACGGTGAGGTCTGCGCGCGAATCGCGCTGCGGATGGAGAGAGGAGAGATCGGTGTCAGTAGAACTCGATGGTGTTCGCGTCCTGATCGTCACCTCCAACACCGGGGTGGAACGGGATGAACTGCTGGTTCCCCGAGACCAACTGCGCGCTCGTGGCGCCCACGTGACCCACGCGGCCACGGAGGAGATCGACGTGCACACCTTCCGACACGACCTCATCCCGTCCGAACCCGTGCGGCCCGACATGGCGCTGAGCGAGGTGGATCCCGGCGCGTTCGACGGCGTGGTGATCCCCGGCGGCACCGTCAATGCCGACAAACTCCGAACCAACGCCACCGCAAGGGAACTCGTTCGCTCGTTGATCGCGGCCGACCGCCCGATAGCGGCCATCTGCCACGGCCCCTGGCTGTTGGTCGAAGCCGCGGTGGTGGCGGGCAAGACCCTGACCTCGTATCACTCGCTCCGCACGGATCTGATCAACGCGGGTGCGATATGGGTCGACCAGCCGGTCGTCCGCAGCGACGCCGAAGGCTGGACACTGATCACTTCCCGCAAACCGGATGATCTGCCCGACTTCGTCGACGCGATCACCGCGGAATTCTGTGTGCGCACATCCTGACGTTCAGCGAGGCCGGCGATTACCCGCGCGATTGCGGGGTAACCGGAGCGGATTTCGCGGGATGGTCCAGCCTCGGGTAAAGCAGTTCGCGGACCAGCAGGAGCAGACTCGCCGCGACGGGGATGGCGAGCAGCGCGCCCAGGACCCCGAGGATCGAACCGCCGATCAGAACCGCGACCACCGTCACCATCGCCGGAACCTGCACTGTGCGCCCGATGATGCGGGGGACCAGCAGATAGTCCTCGACCCAGCGCATGGCGATGAAGAAGATCACGGTCGCTATGCAGACCGGTAGCGAAACCGTCAGTGCGACAAGCGTGATGGCGATGCCCGCGAGGGTGGAGCCGATGAGCGGGATGAGGTCCAGTACCGCGGCGAGCACGGCCAGTACGAGGGGGAACGGGACACCGAACGCCGCCAGCCAGATGAAGGTGACCACCCCGGTGATCAGGGAGATCAACAGGTTTCCCAGCACATATCCGCCGACCTTGGCGAAGATCGCATCGCCGAGCAGGATCGCGCGGGGCCGACGGTCGCGCGGGACGAGCCGATAGAGGTTGGCGCGCAAGGCCGGGAAGTTCGCCGAGAAGTAGGCGGTCAGCACGGCGACCAGCACCGTGGCGGTGATGCCGCCGAAGATCACCTTTCCCGCGCCGACGAGTCCGTGGGAGACCTTGCCGAAATCGGTGTCGGTGCCCTCTCTCAGCCGTTGATCGAGGTGGAATCGCTCGGCGGCCTCCCGGACCAGGGGATATCGGTTCTCCAGGTCACGCAGGGCGTCGGGTGCGTGATGGATCAGGCCCTGTCCCTGATCGATCAACGGTGAGACGGCGGCCCACAGGAACGCGGCCAGACCGCCCACGACGATCAGGAACACCAGAGCGACGGCGAAACCACGGCGGACATGGTGCCGAATCAGCCAGGACACCGCTGGTTCCATCCCGATGGCGAGGAACAATCCGGCCGCCACCAGCAGTAATGCCTCGTGTGCCGCGAGGACGATGCGCACTGTCCCGACCGTGACCAGCACTCCGGCCGCACCGGTCAGTCCCACCATGAACGCCGAGTTCCGGTCGAATCTGCGCCCGGGCCGGCCGAGTGGATGCCGATCGCTGGCGATTTCGGCCGCCCGCTGCTCGGCAGCCTGGATCGGGGCCGGTTCGTCGCCGGAATGCGGTTGTCCGACCTGATCATGGTGGGCGGTTTTGTCGTTCATCGGTGCTCGATCCCGTGAGAAAACTCGTTATCGCAGTAATAGCCAGCCGCGGCCGGGGTATCGCCCACGTGATGTCGAAATCGAGCGAAAGAAGGACACAGTCATGGCCGAACAGGACGTGGTCGATCTCTTGACCGCACAACACGAACAGATCGCCACCTTGCTCGAACAGCTGAAGTCCGAGCGGGAGGACCAGGAGGAACTGCTCACCGAATTGGTCCGTCTGCTCGCGGTGCACGAGAGCGCCGAGGAAGAAGTGGTGCATCCGATCGCCAAACGCGCCAAGTTCGGCGCCGAGGAGATGGTCGACGCTCGGCTCGAGGAGGAAAGTCACGCCAAACGCGCGCTCACGAAGCTCTACGACCTCGGCGTTCATCATCCGAACTTCCAGTCCGAACTCGCCGATTTCGCGGACGCGGTGGCCGATCACGCGGCGCACGAGGAGGCGGAGGAATTCGTGCTACTGCGCCGCCAGTACTCGGCGAGCCAGCTCCAGCACATGGCCGGAGCCGTCCGTGCCGCCGAGGCGGTGGCGCCCACCCGGCCGCACCCGCACACGGGTTCATCGGCCGCGGCCAACCTGATCGCCGGACCACCGCTGGCCGTGTTCGACCGTGTCCGAGACGCGGTGCGCGACTGGAGAACACAAGGCTAGTCGGAGGTGTTTCATCGTGCGGAGGGCGTTGCCGCAGCCGTGCGGCGAACTGTCCGCGAGCGTGCTCGAGGCTCTGGCGGGCAGTGCGGGATCGGCGGTGCTGACGGTGCCGCAGCACACGGCCGCGGACAGTCGGGATCTGCAATTGGCGCTGCACACCTGCTACGCGCTGCACTACGCGGGTTTCGACGGCGTGGACGAGGACTGGGAGTGGGACCCCGAACTGCTGTGTCTGCGTAGCGAACTGGAACGCCGGTTCGTGGAGATGTTGCGGACGAACGTCAGCGACGATCTCGATCTCGACACCGAGCTGGACGCTCTGCTGACCGTTCCCGACGAAGACACCGGGATCGCGGCGTTCCTCGACGAGCACGGTGAACCCTGGCAGGTGCGAGAGTATTTCGCGCACCGTTCGATCCTGCACCACCAGGAGGCCGACCCGTACGCGTGGCTGATTCCGCGCCTGCGTGGCCGCTCCAAGGCCGGACTCGTCGCTGTCGAATTCGACGAGTTCGGGGGCGGGCACGCGGACCGGATCCATCAGCGGCTCTACGCGGATCTGCTGGACGGCGCGGGCATGGACTCCACGTATCTGTTCTATCTGGATGCCGTTCCGGCTCAGATGCTCGCGATCGTGAACATGATGTCCTTGTTCGGACTGCACCGCGGTCTGCGCGGCGCGGGTGTCGGCCATTTCGCCGCCGTCGAGATCACGTCCTCCCCGGCATCGAAACGCTTGGTCGGCGCATTGGAGAGATTGCACGCCGACCCCGCCTGCCTCCGGTTCTACCGCGAACATGTGGAGGCCGACGCCGTGCACGAACAACTGATGCGCCGGGAGGTGATCGGTGATCTGGTGGCGAACGAACCAGAACTTCGCGCTTCGATCGCCTTCGGAATCGGCGCTACCGGCCTATTGGAGAATCGCTTCGCCGAATACGTTCTCGATTGCTGGGGTGACGGGCGGACCTCCCTGCTCACGGAAGAGTTGTCCGGAGCAGGAAGCGAGTTCGATCGTCCGCTCGCGAATGAACAGTGAATTCAGGGTTATCCCTGGTTCATGATGTTGATTCGCGGACCCGGCGTCTATCGCCCCCAAGCCGACACCCGGCTGCTGGCGCGCGCGTACGCCGATGCGCACATCCAGCCACGTGGACGTGTCGTCGATGTGTGCACGGGGACCGGCGCCCTGGCCATCGCGGCCGCCCGGTTCGCCAAGTCGGTGACCGCGGTGGACATTTCCCGCGCCGCGCTCGCCTCGGCCTGGCTCAACTGCCGCGTCCGCGGCATCGATGTCGAACTGCTGCACGGCGACTTCCGGAAAGTGCTGCGGGGCAGGACCTTCGATGTGCTGGTGTGCAACCCGCCCTATGTCCCGTGCCAGGACGGCGATCCACCCAGTGGTGCGGCGCGGTCCTGGGACGCGGGGCCCGACGGGCGTTCGGTCATCGACTCGCTGTGCCGAATCGCACCCGAATTGCTCTCCGATACCGGCACCTTGCTCATGGTGCAATCCGCGCTGTCCGGTATCGACAGCACCCTGGCCCTGCTGCGTGAGGCGGGGTTGAAAGCGGCCGCGGTCGCCCGGGCGACGATTCCGTTCGGCCCGGTCCTGCGCAGCCGCGCCGCCTGGCTCGCCCGCACCGGGCAGATCCGGCCGGGCCAACGAGACGAGGAGCTGGTGGTCATCCGTGCCGACCGACCCCGACGATGACCGGCGGACAATCACTTACACCGCCGAAGGTCCCGCGCTCGTGGAGGGCCCGGTGGAACTCGTGACCGCCGACGGCCGCACTATCCGATGCGACCGTTGCGTGGTGGCCCTGTGCCTGTGCCGTCGGTCGCGAATCTACCCGCTGTGCGACACCAGCCACCGAAAGCATCGACGAAACCCCGACTAGTCACTGTCGCTGGCTTCAATGTCCTTGGCGTCCGATCCCGCCGGATGCCCCGGCGGGAGGTCCTCGACCGCGTCGTAGCGCATGGGCGACGCGTCGGCCGCTCCCACTTGAGCCCAGGTCGGAGCCATCAGGAAGCCGACATGGTCGCCGAAATCGTCGTGCCGCAGGATCTCACCGGCGAAACACCCGGCAGCGGCATCGAGGATAGGCAGGGAGTGCGGGCCCTCGTGCCAGTCGCAGTGCTCGAATTTGTCGACTTCCGAACCGGTTTCGGCCCCGAAGAGCTGAGCGAGGGCGCCGGTACCCGCGTCGAGGAGATGAACGGCGAGGTAGCGTGCGCGAGACGCCACGCCGTAGGTGTGGTTGGTCTTGGACAAGCAGGCGAGAAACCGCCGCGGCTCGATTCCGACCTGTGTTCCGAACCCCACCAGGCAGCCCGCCCGATGACCGTCCGCGATGGTGGTGACGACCCACATCGATTGGTCGGCCCGAGCCATCACCCGGTCGAAAGCGAGAGCTGTCGCACGAATGCTCGACATGACGAACCTTCCTGCCGCCTGCGCGCGGCCGGTTGTTATCGAGGGGTATATCCGGGTACGCCGTCGGTAGGAGGTGCGCAGAAATGATAATTCCGCTGGTGGTGCTCCTGCTCGCCGCGATTCTCTTTGCGGCGGGTTTTGCATTGCATTTCTTGTGGTGGGTAGCGGCGGGGCTCCTGGTGGTGTGGATCTTCGCGTTGGGCTTCCCCCGCGCCGATGAGGTGGGGGCGCGCAAAAGCTGGTTCCGATGGTGACAGCACCCTGCCGCACGGGATGCCGCCTTCCGGACCGATTCCCAGGTGCCGGGGGCCTGGAGACGCTGGGCGGGGCGATCAGCGAGGCCGCGTGGCGCGTCAAGCCGAGCCGGTACCTGCACGTCACCGTGGACAAGTTGATCCCGCCCGCCGCCCACCTCATCCACTAGCGAAGGCCATTCGGGGATGACGACCGGGTGCTGTCGCGTCCGCTGAGGGCGGTGATGGTCGCGGCCATGATGGTCGCCGTGGCGGCGGCCAACGTGGTGGCGGTCCAGCCGAACCAGCCGACCGCCGCCGCGCCGAACGCGGTGCCGAGGCTGCCGCCGATGAAGTAGACGACCATGTAGGCGCTGTTGAAACGGGCAGGGCTGGTGGGGTCGATGGCCAGGACGGTGCTCTGATTGGCGACTTGCGCCGCGAACAGTCCGGCGTCGAAGAGGCCGAGGCACAGCAGGGTCAGCGCCGTGTTCGACAAGGTGACGGCGAGGATCGCGGTGCCGGCGATCGCCAGCGGCAGGCCGAGCAGAATCACCCGGCGTGCGCCGATGCGATCGGTCCAGCTTCCCGCGATTCGGGTGGCGATAATGCCGAGGAGTCCGGCGAAGGCGTACAGACCGATCCGTTCGGGGGAGTACGAGAACGGCGGCTGGGACAGGGCGACCGCGAGTCCGGCCCAGATCGCGCAGAAGGCGAAGAACCAGAGGGAGCCTCGGATCGCCGCCAGGCGCAGCGCCGGATGCCGAGTGAACAGGGCGGGCATTCCGCGCAGGGTCGCGAGATAGCTCGAGGTGGCCGTGCCAGCCGCCGCGGGCAGGGCGACGCGGGCGGCGACCGCGCAGCCGACGCACGCCGCGGCGAATACGAGCAGCATTCCCCGCCACCCCAGGAGATCGGTCAGCCAGCCACCGATGATTCGGCCGGCGAGGATGCCCGCCGAAATGCCTGCCGTCACGATCCCGAGCACGGTGGCCCGCTCGTGCGAGGCCGCGAATCTTCCCGCGACCGAACTCAATTGCGCGCCGATCGAGGATCCCGCCCCGACGAGGCCCACCGCGAAACCGAGCGGCCACGGCGAGCCGACCACGGCCGTGACGGCCAAAACCACTGCCAGCACAGCGAATTGAACCGAGACCACCCCGCGCGCCGGGTACCGATCGACCAGAGGCACCAGCAACGCCAGCCCCACCAGGTATCCGATCGGCCCGCACGCCAGGGCCGTGCCCACGGCCGCTGTCGAAACGTGCAGCGACCCGGCCAACTCGGCGATCGCGGGATGCAGCGGATACATGCTCGCGGTCCCGAGCGCGGCCGCGAAGGCCATGAACCACACCGTGGGTGTCCGCAGCACCCGTTCCCGCGAGGACGGAATGACGTCGAGTTCCATGATTCCGACGCTAGAAACACCGTGATCACGCGTCCGGCGGAAATCGGACCCTATAGTTCCCGCGACTCCGGGCGATGCCACGGTGCGAGAACCGCAGGTCGTCCTGCTGCGCTACCGCATCGGACGTGACCATGCGTTGACCTTGACGTTCATTGGTTCATGGCGTATCCCTCTGGGTACAGCTACCGATGTAAGCGGTACGACGGCGCGTGGGGAGAGGTGGTCCAGGTGTCGATGCGTCCTTCGTGGCCGGCGCGGCTGTGGCGAGTGCGCCCGTGGAACTCCAGTCCGTTGATGCGTGTCTCGGATCGGGCGGAGGTGGTGTTGCGGGCGCTGGCCGTGGTGGTGGTGGCCGCGGCGGTGCCGGTGGCGGGGGCGGTGGGGACCGTCAGTTATACGGGGGCGCAGGCCCGGATCGTGGCGCAGGACTCGGGGAAGGTGCGGGTGGTGGCCACGGAGACCGCGGATGCGGTGCGGGTGCCGGATTCGGATCGGTACGCGACGCATCAGGTGCGGTATCAGGCGCCGGTGCAGTGGGACAACGGCGGGAAGATCGCGACCGCGACGGTGGATGTGCCGGGGCCGCAGGTCGCGGGGGCCACGGTGACGTTGTGGACCAAGAACGGGCAGCCGACCATCGCGCCGTCGCGGCCCGGGTCCGCGGCCGCGGAGGGGATCGGGACCGGGCTGGCGATACTCGTCGAAACCTGGTGTGCGGCGGCGGCGACCGTGTGGTTCACCGGGACCGTGCTCGACGCCCGGCGGTATGCGCGCTGGGAGCGGGAGTGGCGCGGGATCAATCGGCCGATCGGCAAGGACACGCTGTAGCGCTCGCGACTCCGAGAAACCCCCAGCGCGAGTTCAGTATTCGCCGCTGACGAGATTCTGCGGCGGCTCACCCGCGAGGTAGCGCGCGATCTCGGCGGTGGCGATGGTCCAGCCGCGCTCCAGGTTTCCGGTGCTGCTGCCGCCGACGTGCGGGGTGAGCACCAGGCCCGGTGCGTCCCACAGCGGGTGGTCGGCGGGCAGTGGTTCGGGGTCGGTGACGTCGAGAATGGCGCGCAGGCGGCCGGATTGCAGTTCGGCGAGCAGGTCGTCGGTGCGGACCACGGGGCCGCGGGCGGCATTGACCAGGATGGCGCGGTCGGCCATTCGGGACAGGAAGGCGGCGTCGACCATGCCGATGGTGTCGGTGGTGACCGGAACCATGAGGATGACCGCGTCGAAATGCGGGAGCAGGGCGGGAAGTTCGTCGATGCCGCGGACACCCGGGCGGGCTCGCGTACCGACCAGTTCGACCGTGGTGCCGAAAGGCAGTAGCATGCGCTGCATTTCGGTGCCGAGGTCGCCCGCGCCGATGATCAGAATGCGCTTCGCGTGCAGGGTGTCCGTGCGGTGCTGGGTCCAGCGGTGTTCACGCTGGGCGAGCGCGAATTCGGTGAATTCCCGGTAGACCGTGAGCAATCCGGTGATCGCCCACTCCGCCGTGCTGGCCCCGTGCGCCCCGCGACCCGTGGAGATCATGACGTGCTCGGGCAGCCGCCCCACCCAGGTTTCCGCGCCCGCCGTGAGCAGCTGCACCAGGCGCAGTTCGGGCAGCGCGCGGGCCAGTTCCAGATTCTCGGGGCGGCTGGCCAGGAAGGCGGGCACGAACACCTCGGCCGCGTCCGCCCCGGCGGGGAGCGGTTCGCCGAGCGTGTAGCGCAGCGGGCGCGCACCGGGCAGCCGGGAGACCGCCGCGAAGCCGTGTTCGTCGGGCACCAGCACCGTCACCGTCATGAAAACGACGCTAGCCGACCGGGCGGGATCCCGGTCGGCGTGGTGGCACCGGACCTCGGTGTCCGGTCTATGACGCGGGTGCGCGAGTCAATAGCGCGGGTGCGAGAGCCAGCGGGCGGGCGCACCCATCAGCCACTGGAACAGGGCGACGGCCATGGCGATGATTCCGAGCGAGGACAGGGCCGGGGTGGCGAGCAGCCAGCCGGCGTCGAGCAGCGCCAGGCCGAGCACGACGAACATTCGGAGGGTTCCTATTTGGCGGCGGATTCTTTCGGTGCGGGGGACCCGCTCGGACGACCGAGGAAACGGTTGACCGACCAGTTCGGCTTCGAGAGGGCACGTTTCGGCGCCATCTTGGCCAGGGGAACCACCGGCTTCCGAGGTGGCTCCACGGTACCCGCGGGCGTGGGCGCGGGCACCGGTTTCGTGAGTTCCTTTCGCGCGGCGGCTATTTCCCGCCGCGACTGACGCAGCTCGCGCCGCGCCACCTGCCCGCGTCGTGAGATGGTCCAGATTCCGGCCAGCAGCAGGATCGTTCCGGCCGCGCCGACCGCGCCGATCATCATCCCGTACGCGAACAACAGTCCGCTCGAGCCGTGATAGGTGTGATCGAATACGGTGAAGCCGTTGGGAAGTGCGTGCGAGTCACCGCTGTTGGCCGCGACCCCGGCCACACCCACGGTCACAGCACCCAGCAGAGCGATGAGCCCGATGATTGTGAACATATCGGGGCAATGCCCGCTGTCGCCCAGGCCAAACCCCGATTCGGCAGGTTGTCCGGCGAGTCTGCCGTTTGTCCGCCGAATCCGTGGCTATGCCCGGAATACGAACTCACGCACTAGGAACGGGAGCGACCCGATGTCGACCTACACATACGAAATGCCGCACTTCGCCTCCGAGGCGACCGTCGCCGAACGTGCCCTGCGCGGTATGGATTCCACCAGCGCGGTCACCGTCGATCGGGCGGCCGAGACCATTACGGTCACCTCCTCGCTCACCTACGGCGAGGTGCTCGACGCCATCCGGGGCCAGGGCCTGTCGGCCAAGTAGCGCCCGGCCCGGTGACCCGCCGGGCTCGCGGACCATAACGAACCGAGCGTCCCCGGCGTGCCGCGGCGGCGGGAAGGCAACTCGATAGCAAACTCGCGGGCATGTCCCGTTCGCCCGGATATCGGCGCGGATAGCGGCCCGCGTGGCCGCCTCGGTCCGCCGCGGCCCGTCGCCCATGCTGGCGACCGGGGGACCGCCGCCGGGCGGGCCCGGGTGGGCGGTGGAGATGAAGTGGGACGGGGTCCGCGTCATCGCGATCCGCGAGGGCGGGGAATGCACGCTGCTCAGCCGCAACGGCAATGACGTCAGCGCGGCCTATCCGGAGATCGTGACGGCGCTGAAAGACCTGTCCGGCAAGGGATCTCTGATCGTGGACGGCGAGATCGTGGCGCCGGACCGCGAGGGAGCGCCCTCGTTCGGGCGGCTGCAGCGGCGCATGCACGTGGTGCGGCCGGGAGAGCAGCTGATCGCCGAGGTTCCGGTGCGTTTCTTCGTCTTCGACGTGCTCCGCGTGGACGACCTCGATGTCACCGGCGAGACCTACCTTCAGCGCCGGGAGCGGTTGGCCGATCTGCCGCTGCACGAGCCGCTCTCGGCGCCCCCGCACTGGCTCGACGTGGATGCGACGCAGTTGCTGGAGGTGGCGCGGGCGCATCGGATCGAGGGCATCGTGTCCAAACGGACCGATTCGGTGTATCTGCCCGGCCGCCGGTCACCGGCCTGGATCAAGACGCCGCTACGGCAGAACACCGAGGTCGTGGTCGCCGGGTGGACGCCGGGCGCGGGCGCGTTCGGGACCACGTTCGGCTCGCTGATCATGGGCGCCCACGACGAGAACGGTCGGCTCGTCTACATCGGCAATGTCGGCACCGGCTTCACCCAGGCCGCCCGCCGCGTCCTGCGCGGCGCACTCGAGGGGATCACCATCTCCGCAGCCCCTTTCGACCCGCCGCCACCGGAAGCGGCAGGGGCGGGCTGGCACTGGGTGGATCCGATCCTCGTCGCCGATGTCGAATATCGCGAATATTCCGGCGAACGCCTGCGCATGCCCAGCTGGAAGGGGTTGCGCACCGACAAACCGCCCGCCCTGGTCTCGGTCCCGCCACGGCGCTGACACCCCGTGCGAACCTCGCGATGGGGCAAGGCAATTGGCGTTATCGGTGGCGATCGACCACAATCGGAGGGATGGGCGGCGTAGGGGCACGGAAGCTACGCGAGCTTTCGGCTGCCGATTCACTGAAACGACTGGCGGGCGCGCAATACGGGCGAATCGTCTACTCGCGCCGGGGACTTCCGATCATCCGGCCGGTCAATCACCTCGTCGAGGAGGATGTCGTCGTGGTGCGCGCGCACCTGGGCGCCAGCCTGCTCCGCGGTGACGGTCAGGTGGTGGTGTACGAGGCCGACTCGTTCGACGAGCACACCCGGCAAGGCTGGAGCGTGATCGTCACCGGGGTGGCGCGGGTGGTCATGGATCCCGAGCAGGTGCAGCGCTACGAGACGCTGCTCGACCCGTGGATCAATATGCCGATGGACCATGTCATCCGCATCGAGGCCGAGATCGTCACCGGTCTGGAGCTGATCGACGAGGGCGACTGGACCGAGCCCCAGCGACCCTCGCCACGCTGATCCGGCACACCGCATCGCGCCGACCCGACGCCACGCGCCGGGGTCACGGTGAGCCGCGGACCACTCCGGTAGCGTGACACGCCGTTGGATCGAGCGTCGCAAATTCGTCGGCAAGCTCGACGCGGCCGGTGTCTCGCAGGTGCGAACAGGGGGTTCCGGCCGCCGGCACGCGGAAGGAACACCATTTGACAGCCTCGGAACGGCAGCTACCGGACACCGGCGCCGCACCCACGGACGAGGGATATTCGCGCGGCCTCTCCCCGCGCACCATCCAGATGATCGCCATCGGCGGCGCGATCGGCACCGGCCTGTTCTACGGAGCGGGCGGCGCGATCCAGAAGGCCGGTCCCGCGCTCATCCTGTGCTATCTGGCCGCCGGTCTGGCCATCTTCGTGATCATGCGAGCGCTGGGCGAACTGCTCACCTACCGCCCGGTCGCGGGCAGTTTCGCCGACTACGCGCACGAATTCCTGGGTCGCTTCGCGGGATTCGCCACCGGCTGGACCTACTGGGCGGTCTGGGTGGCTACCTGCATGGCCGAGATCACGGTGGCCGGGAAGTACGTGCAGTACTGGTTCGACATTCCGCAGTGGGTGACCGCGTTGGTGGTGCTGGGCATCATGTTCGTCGCCAACCTGGTGTCGGTGCGACTGTTCGGCGAGGGCGAGTTCTGGTTCTCCACCATCAAGGTGACCGCCATCGTCACCATGATCGTGCTCGGTCTGGGTGTGCTGATCTTCCACTTCGGTCACGCCGCCAACCCGACCGTCACCAATCTGTGGAACGACGGCGGCGTGTTCCCCAACGGCTTCGGGCAGGCGCTGCTGGCCCTGCAGATCGTGGTCTTCGCCTACGTCGGCGTGGAGCTGGTGGGCGTGACCGCCGGTGAGGCCCGCGACCCCAAGCGCACGCTGCGCAAGGCCATCAACTCGCTGCCGTTGCGGATCGGCCTGTTCTATGTCGGCGCGCTCGTGGTCATCATGTCGGTGTCGAGCTGGCGCACCTTCCACGCGGGCCGCAGTCCGTTCGTGGAGGTCTTCGAGCAGATCGGCATTCCGGGCGCGGCCGGGATCATCAACTTCGTACTGCTCACCGCGGCGCTGTCGTCGTGCAACTCGGGCATCTACTCGACCGGGCGCATGCTGCGCAGCCTGTCGCAGCGTCAGGACGCGCCGCCCGCGCTGGCGAACCTGAGCGGCCGGTCGGTGCCGGCGGCCGGCATCGCGGTCTCGGCGGCGGTCATGGTGATCGGCGTCGCGGTGAACTATTTCTCGCCGGACAAGGCATTCGGCTACATCACCTCGGTGTCCACCATGGGCATCATCTTCGTGTGGGGCATGATCCTGGTCTGCCACCTGATCTACCGGGTCCGCGTCAAGCAGGGCGCGCTGCCGGGCAGTGACTACCGGCTGCCGGGCGCCCCGATCACCACGGCGCTGGCACTGGCGTTCCTGGCGCTGGTCGTGGTGCTGCTGTTCCTCACCGAGGACGGCCGCAGCGCGCTCGTGGTGGGCGCGGTGTGGGGTCTGCTGGTGTGTGCCGCCTACCCGTTGATGGCCCGCAAATCCGCGGAAAACGCTGTCCAGCAGTAACTCCGGACGGGTTCGAGACGACGCCCGCCCGCCACCCACCGGTGGCCGGGCGGGCGTCGTCGTTCGCCCGGGTCTCATTCCCTGTGCGAGGTAATGAAATCCGGGCATGCGGAGCGCACGGCGGGCGTAGCTTGCTTGGTGCAGGCTAGTTCCAGGGGTGAACATGAACGATCCGCGACGCTACGTTGTCATCGGCGGGGGACTGGCCGGATTGGCCTCCGCGGTCTGGCTCGCCGAAGCCGGGAAACAGGTCACGCTCCTGGAACGCCGCGGACGGCTCGGCGGGCGCACACACTCGCTGGAAGTCGCGCCGCTGCGCGACATTCCCGACAATGGCCAGCACGTGATCGCCAGCGGCTACGAGCATCTGTTCCGGTACCTCACCAGCGTCGGCACCCGGCAATACGTGAGCTTCCCGCAGCAGGGCGTGCTGCGCTGGCCCGGCGGGCGCACGGCGATCATGGGCACCACCGGATTTCCCGCCGTGCGCGCCCTGCTCGGCGCCCACCCCGACGCGAGCGCCGCCGACCGGGCGCGGGCGGCCGCCGCCACCGTCAAGATGGGCTGGCAGTGTCTGCGCCAGCCCGGCGATCTGGCCGACCTCACCACCGACCAATGGTTCCGCCGCCTCGGCATGCCCGACACCGCCCGCGAGGCGCTGTGGGATTGGCTGGCCCTCGGCATCGCCGCCGAACCGGTGCGGCAGGAATCGGCCAAGGTGTTCGCCGACGTACTGGCGACCGGAATCCGCTTGGGCGTCAAGCGGATGCGGCCGGTCACCATCGGCTACCCGACCACCGATCTGGACATCCTGTTCGTCTCCGGCGCGCAGCGGGTCTTCGACCGGCACGGGGTGGACGTGAAGTACCGGGCCGTGGCGCGCCGTATCCACATCGCCGACGGCGCGGTCACCGGCGTCGAATTGGCCGGGGGCGAGGTGCAACCCGCCGACGCGGTGGTGTGCGCGGTCCCCAACTCCTACATCGGCGGACTGCTCGACGAGCTGCCCGAGCACGACCGCATCTATTCGGCCGCCGACAAACTCGGATACACGCCGATCGTCAGCACCAACCTGTACCTGGACCGACCGCTCGGCACCAAGGCCGCCATGGAGGCCCTGATCGGCGGGACCGGGGTCATCGACGAGGTCTTCGACCGGCAGCGCATGCACGGGCGTGGGACGCTCAACGGCTGGCTGTACTGCCTGACCACCAGCGGCGCGTACGAGCAGATCCACAAACCGCACCACGAGGTGGTCGACGAGCAGATGGCGCTGCTGCGGCGCTACTACCCGGCCGCCGAGGAAGCCGAAGTGCTGCACGCGCAGGTGGTTCCGATGCCGCGGGCGACATTCTCACAGGTCGTCGGGACCGACGGGTTGCGGCCGGATCAGGCCACCTCGGTGCCCACGTTGGTGCTGGCGGGGGATTGGACCCGAACCGACTGGTCGGCCACCATGGAGAGCGCGGCCCAGAGCGCGGCCCGGGCCGTCGACCTGCTGCTCGCCCTCCCCGCCGTCCGGACCCGGAACCGGCGCAAGGTCATGCGGCGGTGAGGCGGCGAACCTTCACTCGCGTTCGGCTCGCGACACGGGCTCGCGGAAGTAGTTGAGGATCAGCCGCGTGATGTCGGCGAGAAAGCGCTCACGTGGAATGGGCGGGCCGTCCAGCAGATAGCGGATGGTCAGATGCTCGACCGTCCGCACCAGCATCCACGCCGCCGCATCGGCATCCACCTCGGCCGGAATCGGATACTGCCGCATGGACAGCGCGACGCGGGCCAGCTCGCCGATCTGCTGCTCGAACGCCACCACCGGGCCCGCTGCCGACAGCCGCGGCGTCTGCTCGACCACGGCCCGCAACAGCTCACGGTCATTACCCAGGGCATCCATCAGATACGAGATCGTCTCCGGCACCGACACTTCCGGTGGCTCTGCCGGACGCTGGCATCGGCGGCACTCCGTTCGACCACCACGACAGCACCGCGGACACCGCGCGCTGCCCGGTGTGATCGGTCAGCCCTGCGACCCCACGATGCCCAGATACACGACCATCACCGTGAACAGGAACCAGCCCACGCCCTGCCAGATCGGCCACGCCCGCCCGGCCCGCCACGCGCGGAACGCCAGCACCAGCGCGAGGATGCCACCGGTGAGCAGGACCCCGCCCGGCACCAGGCCCACCACCACCTTCGAGGTCCCGTCGCACAGCACCGATCCCGCGTTCAAACAGCTGTCTCGGGCCGAGGCCCACACCAGCACGATCACGCCGGCTGCCAGGGCGATCCCGAGCACGCTCAGGACATAGCGGGTGGCCTGCCGCAGCATCTCCGGATCGTTCCACCGCTTCTCCACGTCGTTGACCATCGCCGCACCTCCTCACCCTGGCGTTACCCGTTCCGCGCTGGATACCACCATGATCGTCCCCGCGACGGCGGCGTGGCACGCCCCGACCAGCCGCTCAGGGGTGCGAAGTACGGCATTCCGGCGAAAACCGCTGGCCGGGGGCATGAGGTCGATGTCAGCATCGAGGCATGCCCCACTGGATTCAGGTGCTGCCCGCCTTCGCCCTCGCCTCGCTCGTCCTGGCCGCGCTGCCCGGTCCGGCCACCGTCCTGTTCCTGCAGCGGTCGGTGCGCGACGGGCGGGCCGCGGGGCTGGCGGCCGTGGTGGGCAATGAGATCGGCATCTTCGGGTGGACGGTCGCCGGAGGCGCGGGACTGTCGGCGCTGCTGGTGGCCAACCAGGTCCTGAACGTGGGCATCCACCTGATCGGCGCGCTGGTCCTGATCTGGCTGGGAATCCAGGCCTGGCGTGGCACCCGCGGCGATCGCGGGGCCCGCGCCGACGACGCCTTCGGTGCGGCGCTGACCGCCGCGCTGCCCGGCGGCCGCACGCCCGCGGCCGCCCTCCGCGCCTCGCTGATCTCCATCGCGGCCAACCCCAAGGCCGCGGTCTTCGGTCTGACGATCCTGCCGCAGTTCCTACCCGGCAGCGGCCCGGTGCTGCCGACGGTGTTCATCCTGGCCGCCATCCAGCTGGTCATCGACACCTCGTGGTGCGTCGGCGTCGTCCTGGCCGCCGACCGCGCCGGAACCTGGCTGCGCCGCAACGGCATTCGCCATCGCATCGAACGCACCCTGGCCGCGATCCTGGTCGCGCTGGGCCTGGGCCTCGCGGCCGACGCCCGCTGACCTGACCCCGCACCGGGCCGCCGAGCCCAGGTCAGCGGGGTGCGGCAGGCGTCGACAGGAAGTCCCGGCCGCCGACATAGACCGTGTGGCCCAGTGGCGCGTCCAGGGTGGTGGCGTCGGCGACGGCGGTGGCGAATTCCTCGACCGTGGGCAGATCGCCCTGGTCGCGGCGCTCATTGACCGCATCGGGGTCGCGGCGCTCGAGCAGCCGCACGATGATGGT
Organism: Nocardia sp. NPDC059764; assembly: GCF_042732555.1. NCBI lineage: Bacteria > Bacillati > Actinomycetota > Actinomycetes > Mycobacteriales > Nocardiaceae > Nocardia > Nocardia sp. NPDC059764. The sequence goes on along the minus strand of NZ_JBHWHH010000027.1, from coordinate 36,497 downwards.
GCCGTCGATCATGTCGCCGGACACCACGGTGAAACCGATTCCGCGGTCGGCGAATTCGCCGACCATGGCACGCAGCGCGTCCTCACCGGCCCGCTTGCTCGCGGCGATCTGCTCGTAGCCGGGCGGGGCCTGACGGGTGGGGGAGAAGTGGGCCTGGTGGCTGGTGACGAACACAATCCGGCCGCCCGCGGGCAGATGCGGCAGCGCGAGCGCGGCCAGCCCGGTCTGGGCGTCGCGATTGAGCAGCATGGCGTAGTCGGGCGCGGCATCGCGCTCCAGACCACCGGAGGCGTTGAGCACCAGCACATCCAGGCGGCCGAACTCGGCCACCACGCCCTCGACGAGCGCCCGCGCGCTCTCGGGATCCGCGATGTCCGCGCCCGCCACCGAGGCACTGCCGCCCGCGGCCGCGATCTCGGCGGCCAGGGTCTCGGCCCGCTTGCGCTTCTCCCGGTAGTTCACGACCACGTGGTCGCCCCGGCCCGCCAGCACCCGCGCGGTCTCCGCGCCGATCCCACGGGAAGACCCGGTGACCAGCACGATGCGCCGCCCGGTCCCTGTCGTCGTAGTCATGCGCGACCTCCATCCACCAGAGTGCTTCTAATTCAGAAGCACTACATTGGTACTTCGAAATGAGAAGCGCAAGTCAGCCACCGCCCGCCAACAGCCGCGCCGACGACTCGGCCGCCCCGCTCCTGGCCGCCATGGACCTGCTCGGCCAGCGCTGGATCCTGCGCGTGATCTGGGAATTGGAGCCGGGCGCACTGGGCTTCCTGGAACTGCGCCGGCGTATGGGCAATTGCTCGTCGAGCATGCTGTCGGTGCGCCTGCAGCGGCTCGCCGACGCCGGCGTCGTGCTCAAGCGGCCCGATAAGTCCTACGAGTTGACCACCGCCGGTACGGAGTTGGGCCGCGTCCTGGACGGCGTGTGGGAGTGGTCGGAGCGGTGGGCCGACGATCTCGAGCGCACACGCGACACCGAAGGCGGGTAAGGGCGCCGCGGGGCTCGGCGGCGCCGGAAGATCAGACCCGGCCGCCGGATCCTGTGATGCCCCGCCGGATCTCACCCGGCGTGTGCTCCTCGCGCGGTACGGCGCGGACGCGCGACGAATGCAGCTGCCAGGGCACGCTGGTCACCATCACCCCCGGCTCGAACAGCAGCCGCGCCTTCAATCGCAGCGAACTCTGGTTGTGCAGCAGGTTCTCCCACCAGCGACCCACCACGTACTCGGGAATGAACACGCTCACCACATCCCGAGGCCGCGACTTGCGCTGCCGCTTGATCTCGTCCAGCACCGGCCGGGTGATCTCCCGGTACGGCGATTCGATGACCTTGAGCGGGATGCCGACCTCGAAGCGCTCCCAGTCGCGGGCCAGGTCGCGGGTACCGGCGTCGTCCACATTGACCGTCACCGCCATCAGCGTGTCCGGCCGGGTCGCGCGCGCGAACTGCACCGCCCGCTGGGTCGCCTTGTGCCAGCCCGACACCAGCACCAGCGCGTGCACCCGCCCCGGCAGCATCTCCTGGTCGTGCGGGTCGATGGCCAGCTCGCCGCGCACCGACGTGTAATGCCGGTGGATCAGCCACATGATGGCGACCAGGATCGGCATGGCGATGACCACCAGATACGCGCCGTGGGTGAACTTGGTGACCATCACGACCACCAGCACCACGCCGGTGAAGCACGCGCCGAAGGCATTGATGAAGCGCGCCCGGTGGATTCGCAACCGCTCGCCGGAGCTCTGCGCGGTCCGCAGCTCCCGGTTCCAGTGTCGCACCATGCCGGTCTGGCACAGCGTGAACGAGGTGAACACACCCATGATGTAGAGCTGGATGAGCCGGGTGGTGGACCCGTCGAAGGCGTAGATGAGCGTCCCCGCCGCCACCGCCAGCAGGATGATGCCGTTGGAGAAGGCCAGCCGGTCGCCGCGGGTGTGCAGCTGGCGCGGCATATAGCGGTGTTGCGCGAGAATCGAGTTCAGCAGCGGGAAGCCGTTGTAGGCGGTGTTGGCGGCCAGGATGAGGATGAGCGCCGTGGTGACCATCAGGTAGTAGAAGGCGAGCGAGTTGCCGCCGAACACGGCCGCCGAGATCTGGGCGATGACGGTCTTCTGCGCGTCGTTGTGGCAGTCCCCGGCGAATCCGATGATGTCGCAGGTGTTCTCGGTGACCCGGGTCTTGGTGATCATGGCCAGCGCCGTCACCCCGGAGAACATGGCGATGGCGATGACGCCCATGGCGGTCATGGTGCGCGCGGCATTGAGCGCCTTGGGTTTGCGGAAGGCCGGCACCCCGTTGGAGATGGCCTCCGCGCCGGTGAGCGCGGTACAGCCGGAGGAGAAGGCCCGCAGCAGCAGGAAGGCGACCCCGGCGGTGGACAGCCCCACCTGCTCGGCGTGGATCTCGTAGTGCGCGCTCTCCGCGATCGGGGTGTGCCCGAGCAGCGTCTGCCCGAGCCCGACCACGATGAGCGCGAACACCCCGAGGACGAACCCGTAGGTGGGAATCGCGAAGGCGCGGCCGGACTCTCGCACGCCGCGCAGGTTCATGGCGGTCAGGAAGATGATGAACCCCAGATCGATGACCACCCGGTAGGCGTTCAGGTCGGGCACCGCCGAGATGATGTTGTCCACGCCGGCCGATACCGACACCGCCACGGTCATCACGTAGTCGACCAGCAGCGCCGCCGCCACCACCAGGCCGGGCAGCGCGCCGAGGTTCTCGGCCACCACCTCGTAGGAGCCGCCGCCGGACGGATACGCCTGCACCACCTGCCGATACGACAGCGCCACCACGGCCAGCAGGACCACCACGCCCGCCGCGACCACCGGGGTCAGGTGCAGGTAGGCCAGCCCGCCCAGGGTCAGGATGAGCAGGATCTCCTGGGTGGCGTAGGCGACCGAGGACAGCGGGTCGCTGGCGAAGATCGGCAGTGCGAGCCGCTTGGGCAGCAGGGTCTCGCCGAGCCGATCGCTGCGAAACGGCCGTCCGAGCACGAGTCGTTTGGCTACGTCGATCGGTGAAACCACGCTCGCAGCCTAGGTCTGGAAATCGGAAGAATCGGAGCCCCATGCCGTAGAGAATTCGTAAAGATACCGAACTGTCCGGCCCCGCTGCCTGCGGATTCGAAGACTTGTGCGGTTGATCGAACAACCACCTAGACTGTCTGGGACGTAATCGAGGGTTTTTGGAGAGGTGACACGATGGGAGACCGGACGGTCGTCGCCGACGTTGCCGACGAATTGGCGCGCCGCGTGGCATCCGGGGAGTACGAGCCCGGTGGTCTGATGCCGTCCGTCCGCCAGGTCGCCGAGGAGTTCGACCTCAATCGTGCGACAGCGCAATTGATTCTGGGCCGGCTGGAGTCCTACGGCTTCGTGGACGCCCACCGCGGTAAGGGATTCGTGATCCGCGATGTGCGCTCCGAGGGCGGTGTGGACGTGTATGGGCGGCTGTTCCGGCTGTCCATGCCGGAACCGGAGATCGCCGCGGAGATGTTCGGCAATATCGTCGATGAGGAACGCGGGATCGCGCTCGAGGCGCTGCTCGCCTACACCGGCAGCGAGCGCCCGCTCGATCCGGCCGAACTCAAGGCCGAGATCGACGAACTGGAAACCCTTGCGCGCGGCACGGACCCGGACCCGTATCGGATGCTGAGCATCGAACTCGGGCTGCTGCGCCGGATGCTCACCGCGCTCGGGCTCTCGGTGCAGCGCGCGGTGCTCAACTCGATCGGTGAGATGGTGCTCGAGGTGCCGGCGGCGGTCGAGGCGTACTTCGCGGTCTCCCCGGATCTGCACGTGCTGGTGTGGCGGGCGCTGGTGGCGGTGTGGGAATCCGACGCCGGTCCGAGTGAGGCGCAGCTGGCGCTGTTCGAGGATCTGTTCGGCATGTACCACCGGAAAGTGGTGGCGCGCTTCGAGGAACTGGTCGGTGCGGCCGGATCCGGCGCCGCCGGTGTGGTGGCCGCGACCGCGTGAGTTCGGGCCGACGGGTCGGTCTCGTCTCAGACAACCCCTCTTGGCAGAATTATCGGTAATTTTCAGCGCCCGAATTGGGAGCTATTGACCGATTACTGCGTTCATGATGGTGCCCGCGCTCGTCGCCACGATGCCGCCGACGAGCGCGCCGGCCACCTGTTTGGGCGACTGTAAACCGCTGCCGCTCCACTTTTCCCACGCGAAGCGACCGCCCGCGTAGGTGATGGCGAGGACTCCGGAAAGCAGCACGAACCAGGTGAAATACCGGACCAGCCGCATCAGCTTGTCGGCCGCGGGCGGGGTTTCGGGCGTGGGATCGACGATCTGCGCGTGCTGAATCTGGGTCAGCAGCTCGTGGGCGGCAATAAGAAACATCTCGGCGCTCTTCCACACGGGGGGCAATTCACCCTCCGGGGTACTCGCCGGACCCACTGTCACGCAAGGGAAGTCGCGCTCTTGTTCATCATTGGGCATCGATGCGAACGCAATAGTGCGCGCGCCCGGTGCGGTCAGTCCACGTCGTTGTCGGCGGACAGGTACGCTATGGCCGCCAGATACTGCCCGCAGGCGAAGTGCTGGTCGTGCGCGCGGAGGACGGCGCGGGCCTCGCGGTAGGTGAGGGTGCGTGGTTCCGCCTCGCAGTCACCGGCTTGGTCGCCGCGAGCCGCGGCATCGGTGCGACGGACGAGCATCTGTGTCATGGGATGCCTCTGGCCGAGTGGGGGATTGGTGCACCGAGTTTAGGAGCTCGGATCGCGCAGATGCAAGCACATCTGCACGCTCGTCAGGGGTGTTGAGGAGAGATTCCGGCGTCACGTGACCTTTCGGACATAGGGTTCCGGAACAATCGGGCGAACGGGACGAACTGACCCGAATTCTCCGCTCCCCCTTCGCAACTTCGCTCTTGGATATGGGTTTCCAAGATCAAATCTGTTGTGTTGCAAAGGATGTGCCGCCTCGAGGCTATCGATCATGGGCTACCTGCGTGCTATCGTCGTGCTTGCGGTTGCAACTGTAAGTACATCTGATCGAACAATTGCAAGTACTGGGACCACCGTCTGCGGGCGGTACTGGCAAGGAGTCTGAAATGACGGACATCTCGGCAACCTCGATCGATCGCTCGAATCTCTTGTGGCGCAAGAGCACCTTCAGCAATCCCAGTGGAAACTGCGTGGAACTCGCCCCGCTGGCCGATGGGCAGGTCGCCGTGCGCAACTCGCGCGACCCCGAAGGCTCGCTGATCGTGTACACGCGCCCGGAGATCGATGCGTTCCTGCAAGGCGCGAAGGGTGGAGAGTTCGACGACCTCGCGCGCTGAGCGGTAGCATTGGCAATCGGCGCGGTGGTTCGCGACTAGCCGTTGTGAGTCCACTGCCGGCAAACCCGAGCATCGGAGTGGACCTCATGATCGCAGAACCCCTTGCCCACCTGCAGGCGGATTCCGCTGTCGCCGAACGCGGCCCGACCGCACTGCGGATCGCGGTGGGCAGTCAGCTACGAAAGCTGCGGGAGTTCAACAAAATCACGCGGGAGGCCGCGGGTGAACACATCCGCGGATCCCACGCCAAGATCAGTCGCCTGGAACTCGGGCGAACCGGATTCAAGGAGCGCGATATCCGGGATCTGTTGACGCTGTACGGCGTTGACGATCCCGGCGAGCGCGAGCAGTTCCTGGACCTGGTACGCAAGGCGAATCAGCCGGGCTGGTGGCACCGCTACAGCGATCTGCTGCCTTCCTGGTTCGAAACCTATCTGGGGCTCGAGCACGCGGCGAAATCCATTCGCACCTACGAGGGACAGCTGGTTCCAGGTCTGCTGCAGACCCCCGACTACGCTCGCTCGGTCGTTGCCCTCGGGCACGATGTGGATGGGGAGCGCCGCGTCTCGCTGCGCCGGCGTCGGCAGGAGCTGCTGACCCGCGATGGTGCGCCCAGCTTCTGGGCCGTGCTCGACGAGGCGGTCCTGCACCGTCCCGTGGGCGGGCCGGGCGTGCTGCGCGGTCAGATCGAGTACCTCATCGAGATCTCGAAGCGCCCGAACGTCACCATCCAGTTCCTGCCGTACGGGGCGGGTGGCCACGCGGCTGCGGGAAGCTCGTTCACCATGCTCCGCTTCGCCGAGTCCGAACTGCCCGACATCGTGTATCTGGAGCAGCTCACGAGCGCGCTGTACCTGGATCGCCGCGAGGACCTCGAGCTGTACCGGCAGGTGATGGATCAGCTGAGCGTGCAGGCGGAGCCGCCGGAGCGCTCTCGCAAAGAGCTGGCGAAGATTGCCGAGAAGCTCGACTGAGCGCCGCGCTGGTCTCTAGGACCGGCGCCGGCTGCCCTGCGGATACCCCGCAGACGGATAAGGGGCCCCTCTCGGGGCCCCTATCAGCGTGTCACGGACCGGGTGGGTCTGCGGCACGGCCGGATTCGGTTACTGCCTGATGAAGCTGGAAGCGATCCGCCAGAATGCCTCCGGCTGCATATGGTGCAGATCCCAGTCGTTCACCATGGCGTGAGCCGTGGTGACGATCCGCTCGATGTCGAAATCATACCGAGTGGCCGCTCCGGTGGATTCGACCTGGCGGATGACGAAAGCGGTTGCCGTCTCACGTGAATAGGTTTGCTCCGGCTGACTTCTGTCGGCAAACCCGAGTCGGCTGAGGTTGATTGGCTGATTCATTCGAACGCCCCTGACGCCAGGCCGACGGCTGACCGTGGGCGAAGAATCGCCGGTGATTCACCGCTCGGCTCTCTGGTTGTCCCCTTATTGGTGCCTTGCAACGACGAGTCTATGACCGTGCGTTGCGCAGATGCAAGTACATCTGCAACATCGAATTCGCAGTGTCAGAGTGCTTTTCGGGATGCTATGAGTTTGCGAAACCATGGTTGGCGAAAGGTTGTAATGCGCCCCGAACAGGGCTTTCCCAGTACTTCCGATCGAAAGTTCTGGAGGGAAACGACTGTTCCGCTTTATCCAGGAATTCGCTGAAGATCAAATATCGCCGTGATCAGCCCTGTTCTGGACCTTCGCAGCTTTGATCCGGTCCTGTTCGAGGACCATCAGGCCGATTCCGAAACGCAGGCAGAGCGCCCCGGTGAGCCCGCACAGCACGCTCCAGGCGAGCTCACCGTACCCGGCGGTAGTCAAAGTCAATGCGATCGACACGATTCCGGCGGCGGTCAGAATCGGGCCCGGCAGATTCTGGATGGCCGGTGGTCGATAGGGGGTCCGGTCCGGCGGCCGGCCGGTGTCGCCCGGCCGATTGCGGGTGCCGCTGCGGGTGCCGCCGCGAGGAATGTGGGCGCCACCCGGCGGAATGTGGGCGACGGAGTAGGCGTACGGAGTGACAGGCAGCATCACTGTCCTTTCTCCGGAGGTAATCCAGAACCGATAACAAGCGGATACCCGGCCAGGCGCGGCCGAATCACGCGGTATCGCCCCCTGTGCACAACCACCCGGCCGCGCTGCCATCACAACAGGCCCGCCCGCACACCGTCGTGGCCGTCAGTGATGCCCAGATCGTCCAGCAGGCTGAGAAACGCGCGTGCGTAGGGTGAGACCGCGGTCCCGGTCCTGACGAGCTCCCAGTCGACCTGTGCGCGCAATTCCCGTGCGATGTGCAGCAGCCGCGTGAAATCCAGCCGCTGCGGATCGGCGAGGCCCGCTGAATCCGCGACTCGATCACCCACCCAGCGGGCCCCGGATTGAAACGGGTTTCACGCCTGTGTTAGCTCTGGGAACAGTGGATTGATCGATTCGAGTGGACGGGAGCCGGTGCCGTGGTGGATGTGCCCGCGTATTTCGACGAGGTGGACGGCGGGTTCTTCCCGACGTCGTTCGCGGCCAGCCAGTGGTCCTCGGCGCAGGTGGTCGGGCCGGCCCTGACCGGCCTGCTGGCGCGCGAGCTCGAACGGACCCAGGCCACCGAGGGTTTCGTACCCGTACGGCTGACCGTGGACCTGTTCAGCGCCGCGCGCTTCGAGCACACCACGACGCCGGTCGTGCGGGTGCGCGACGGCAAGCGGATCCGCGTCGCCGACGTGAGCGTGGTGCAGGGCGGCACTGTCGCCGCGCGCGCCACCGCCGTGCTGCTGCAGCCGTCCGAACAGCCGCCGGGGGAGCTGTGGCGGCGGGAGCGGGAACCGCAGCCGCCCTCGCTCGAGGTCGCCCCGCCTTCGGCGCTGCCGCAGACGCCGCTGTTCAACAGCGGCGAGGGTTCGCCGGTGTGGAACTCGGTGCCCACCGACCACGAGAACGCCGACCGCAAGCGCACCTGGCAGAACCCGATCCGGGTGGTGACCGGGGAGGAGCTGAGTCCGTTCGTGCGGGTCGCGGTGGTGGCCGAGGCGACCAGCATGATGACCAACTGGGGCGACAAGGGCATCGGGTTCATCAATACCGATATGACGCTGGGCCTTTCGCGGCAGCCCGAGGGCACCGAGATCGGCGTGGAGGCCGACAGCCACTTCAGCGAGCACGGTCTGGCGGTGGGTGTGGCCACGCTGTTCGACCGGCTCGGGTCGTTCGGCAGTTGCATGGTGACCTCGGTGTCCAACGCGGGCCGTCAGATCAGCAACGCCCAGCTCGACATGGTGATGCGCAAGCGGCTGTAACCCGCTCGCGCCCTCGGCAATCGGTCCGCGAGATCGCGGATCGATGACGGGATGGGCGTGACACGCGGTCCGGTTAGGGCACGGACCGGTCTCGAAGTGGCGTCGAACCGACCACTCCCGAGTGTCGCAGTGGTGCTTCCCCGTAGGCTTCGCGGACCACCGACCGACAGATCCGTGGGGGGTGTTGTGCTGCGTCGCTTGCGAAGACTGGCCGCCGCCTTGACGATCGGCTGCTGTGTGATCGTCACGTACTGCGCCGCACCGGGTTTCGCGCAACCACCCGAGCCCGGAACCGCGCCGAACCCGCCCGGCATCTCCCTGCCCGATATCCAGCGCTGGATCGATCAGCTGCTCCCGGCGCCCGCTCTCCCCCCGGCCCCCGCGGAGTCGCCGCTGGTCGACACTCCGGAGCTGGCACCGGATCTGGCGGCGCTGCGGGCCGCCACCATGCCCGCGCCGATCGGTGATCCCTTCATCGACGACTGGCCCGCCGGGCTCGACGACCTGGACCCGGGCGGCATGGTCGCGGTGCGCGACGTAACCGCTACGGCCGCACCGACTCTGATCGTGCCGGTGCGCCAGGTGCTCCAGTTCAAGTACCGCACCAACGACTCTCACGACGAGCCGTCCTACGCGATCGCCAGCCTGGTGCTGCCGGTCGGGGAGTGGACCGGGCCGGGACAGCGGCCGGTGGTGGTCAACAATCTGCCCATCGACGCGCTGGGCCGCGATTGCAACCCGGGATACACGCTCGCGCACGGGTTTACCCGGGCCGCCAACCTGACCGGCTACGTCCTGCCCACCACCCAGCTGGCGCTGCTGCGCGGCTACGGCGTGCTCATCACCGACCACGAGGGCCCGCGCATGGCCTACGCCGAGCCGACGGTGGCCGGGCACGCCATCCTCGACGCCATCCGCGCGACCCGCGGTTACCTGCCGGATGAGCTGGGCGAGAGCAGGTTCGGGATGATCGGGTACTCCGGCGGGGCCATCGCCACCAACGGCGCGGTGAAGCTGATGTCCGAGTACGCCCCCGAACTGTCGGACGTGGTGGTCGGCGCGGCGCTGGGCGGGGTGCCCGCGGACTTCAGCATCCTGGCGCGCTCGATGAACGCCAATCTCGCCTCGGGGGTGTTCCTGGGCGCGGTGTTCGGCATCGGCCGCGAGCGGCCCGAGATCCTGGCCCGGATGAACCACCTGGCGCAATGGGTGACGACCTCGCAGCTGATCAACAGTCAGTGCAGCGAGGTGTTCGCGATCCCGGGCGTGCTGCAGCTGCCCATCGACATCGCCGCCGATATCCCCGATCCGCTCGACAGCGATCTGGCGCACGAGATCTACGCCATCACCCGCATGGACGGCAAGAAGTCGCCCGTGCCGCTGTTCATCTTCAATGGCGAACAGGAATTCTGGGTCCCCGCCGAAGGCGCGAAGAACCTCTACCGCGAGCAGTGCGACCTGGGTGTGCCCGCCGTCTACCGCAGCGTCCTCGGCGAACACTTCATCGCCGCCTTCACCGGCTACCCCGAATCCCTGACCTGGCTCGACCAGAGATTGCAAGGCGTACCCGCGCCCAACGAATGTTGAACGCGGGCAGCCCTTCTCACATCGGGAAGAGGTTGTGCTTGCGCGGGTTGGGCTTGCGGACCGCGTTCTTGTCGCGCAGCAGGCGCAGGGCCTTGCGGATCTCGAGGCGGGTGGCCGAGGGCTCGATGACCGCGTCGATGTAGCCGCGTTCGGCCGCCACCCACGGGTTGTCGATGAGCGCGTTGTAGAAGTCGACCATCTGCTTGCGGACGGTCTCGCGCTGCTCGGGCGGGGTGGCCGCGAGAGTCTTCTTGCCGGTGACGGTCACCATGCCGTCGGCGCCGATGACCGCGATGCGGGCGGTCGGCCACGCCAGGTTGATGTCGACGCCGAGCTGCTTGCAGCCCATGACCGCGTAGCCGCCGCCGTACGCCTTACGGGTCACGATGGTGACGATCGGGACCGTCGCCTCGATCAGCGCGCGGAACATGCGGCCACCGCGCTTGATGACGCCGTTGCGCTCCTCCTCGACACCGGGCAGCACGCCCGGGGTGTCGACGACGTAGACGAGCGGGATGTTGAACGCGTCGCACAGGCGGATGAAGTACGCGCCCTTGTCCGAGCAGGCCGCGTCGAGCGCGCCGCCCAGCACCATGGGCTGGTTGGCGATGACGCCGACCGGGCGGCCGTCCACGCGGGCGAAGCCGGTGATCAGGTTCTGCGCGGCCGCTTCGCCGACCTCGAGGAAGGCGCCGTCGTCGAAGATGCGCAGCAGCACCTCGTGCATGTCGTAGCCCTGGCGATCGGAGTCCGGGATGATCCGGTCCAGTTCCCGATCGGAGTCGGTGATCTCGGGCTCCAGGCCCGGGTTGATGACCGGCGGCTCCTCGATGCAGCTGCTGGGCAGGTAGCTGAGGTACTCGCGGGCCCAGTTGAGCGCGTCGACCTCGGTACGGGCCACGTGGTGCAGCAGGCCGTTGCGGGCTTGCACGGCCGCGCCGCCCAGCTCCTCGGCGCTGATGTCCTCACCGGTGATGCCCTTGATGACCTCGGGGCCGGTGACGAACATGTACGAGTCGTCGGTGGCGACCAGCACGTCCATATTGACCGGACCGTACACCGAGCCGGCCGCGCACTTGCCGAACATGACCGCGACCATCGGCACGAAGCCCGACAGGTCCTCCTGCAGCCGGCACATGGTGGCGTACCAGGCCAGGGCGGTCACGCCCTCCTGGATGCGGGCGCCGCCGGAGTCGTTGATCACCACGACCGGGCAGGCGTTCTTGTACGCGAACTCCATGACCAGGCGGACGCGGCGGCCGAAGGTCTCGCCGACCGAACCGCCCTGCACCATCGAGTCGTGGGAGATGACCACGACCGGGCGGCCGTCGATCAGGCCGCGACCGGTGACCACGCCGTCGCCGTAGAGCGCGTGCGGCTGGCCCGGCGAGCGCATGAGCGCGCCCATTTCGACGAAGCTGTCCGGGTCCAGCAGTATGTTCACCCGTTCTCGGGCGCTGGCGACGCCTTTGGCAAGTCGTTTCCGGATACCCTTCTCGCCGGTCGGTTCCTCGGCGATCTCCAGGAGCTTGCGCAGTTCCGCCAGCTTTTCCGCTGTACCCGTCATTACGTAGGTCTTGCCTTTCACCTTCAATGGCCGGGCTCGATCGGTGCCCGCGTCGAGCCGGATCGCGACTCGACCGCCCACGGTACCGTGCGTATCCCCATCCGAACCAGCGAACGCCTGGGTAATGTGCCCGGTCTCGCGCCGGTCGAGCTTCGGTCTCATGCCGCGCCAGGCCCCGCCCGTGGCGCGAACTCCGCCGCCGTCAGCGATACACTGCCGCCCGTGAGCTCACCTATGACTGTGCGATCGGGAACGCCCGAGGTGATCCGGCCCGACCTGGACACCTTCGGATTCTCGGAGTGGCGGCGGACCGCGGTCGTCGGCGCGGTGCTGGGCGGCTCGGTGGTGGCCGGTGTGCTGCGTGGGGGCCTGCGCCCGGCCAAGCGCAAGCGGGCCGCGGCCGAGGGCGTGGTGAACGGTTTCGAGACGCTCGGCCCGATGTTCGTGAAGCTGGGCCAGCTCATCGCGTCCTCGCCCGGCGCCTTCCCGCGCGAGCTGGCCGACGCCTGCCTGCGCTGCCTCGACGACGTCCCGCCCTTCGCGGCCGCGGACGCGCGCGCCATCATCGAGGCCGATCTGGGCAAGCCGATCTCGGAGCTGTTCCTCGAGTTCGACGACGAACCGCTCTCGGCCGCCTCTATCGCCCAGGTGCACGCGTGTGTGCTGCCCGACGGCCGCCCCGCGGTGGTGAAGGTGCAGCGGCCCGAGATCGCCCGGCGCATGATCGTGGACCTGCGCGCCGCCATGAAGCTGGCGCGCGCCCTGGAGAAGCGGTCGGAGAACGCCCGGGTCGCCAATACCCAAGCGGTGGTGCGGGATCTGTACGAGGCCACGGTCGCGGAACTGAACTTCCTGATCGAGGCCGAGAACCAGGCCCGCGCCCGCGAGCACCTGTCGGCCTTCGGCGACAACACCAAGGTGGCCGTGCCCGAGGTGTATTGGGATTTCTGCGCGCCCCGGGTGCTGTGCATGGAGCGCATGCGCGGCATGCCGCTGGACCGCTTCGACGACATCCGCGAGGCCCACCCGGAACCGGAACTGCTGATCCGCCGCCTGGTGAAGGCGTGGATGGAATCGGTTGCGGTGCACGGGGTCTTCCACGGCGACGTGCACGCCGGCAACCTGTGGCTGCTCGACGACGGCCGGGTGGCCATGCTCGACTTCGGCATCGTGGGCCGGATGGAGGCCGAATGGCGCGAGTTCGTGCGCGCGCTGTTCTACGCCAGCTCCATCGACAACGACTTCCGTCCGGTGGCTCGCGCGCTGCGCGCCCTGGACCTGGTCGCCGACGACAGCGGCGACGACGCCACCATCGGCCGTCAGCTCGCGACCGCGCTGGGCCCGGTGCTCTCGGGCAGCCTGGACAAGCTGGATCTGGGCCTGGTCTCGGCGCGACTGCTGGAGTTCGGCAAGCGCCGCGGCGCGTCCGGCCCGCAGCAGCTGGTGCTGATGGGCAAGCAGCTCGGCTACTTCGAGCGGTACGCGGTGGCGCTCGCACCGGGCTGGAAGCTCGGCCGCGACCTGTACCTGTTCCGCAATATCTTCCCCGCCGAGGTGGCCGCCAAGGCCGCCGCGGAGAACATCACGCTGCCGACCGACTGACGACGGTCGCGCGCAAGCCTGAGAGAAGCGTCAGGAAACCCTCAGGCTACGACCAGATTCGCCCGGCACTGTGGATGGCAGACAGTGTCGGGCGAGCGTGCGAGGTGCGGAATGGTCGAATTCGAGGTCACCGGAACCACTGTGACGGCGCGGGTCACCGGCGCGCACAAACTGCTCGCGCTGCGCGACCACGTGAGCTTCGACCTGGCCCAGGTCACCGCCGTCGCGCCCGCCCCGGTGGATCTGCGCCCGCCGTGGCTGCGGACGCCGGGCACGTTCTTCCCGGGCGTGATCGCCGCGGGCATCTTCCGCGGGAAGGGCCGCAAGGAGTTCTGGGACACCCGTTTCGACGGTCAGGGCGTGCTGATCGAACTGGCGGGCGCGGATTTCACGCGCCTGGTGGTGGATGTCGCCGAACCGGCCGCGGAGTTGCGGCGGTTGTCGTCGGCCCTGGCGGCCTGAATTCCCCGTAGCACCCGAATAGGCTCGTGCCGCGGACCCGATTTCTGGCGGGCGCGGCACGAGCCGGTCTGGGTGGACTTTTCGGGGGTAGTGGTGGACGGAGATATCAGGGGGTCGGGCAGAGGAAGGCGCCGGCGGGCGGCGGGACCGGGACGATCCGCTCCGGAGCGACTCCGGCGGGTCCGGCCGGGCCGTTGGGCGCTACTGCTCCGGGAGCCGCGGGGGTCCCGACATCGCCGGATCCCCATGCCGCGGACGGGTTCATGGTGAATACGGCCGCACAAACGAACGCACTGACGAGCAGGCCGATCGCTTTCTTTTGCGTCATGTCGTACGACGCTACAACCAGCTCGAAGCAATTGCTGGTATTGCCGAATCACCGGAATGTCGCGACCTGCTGATCGTGTGCGCAGTTCGGTGAATTCCACTGTGGCACAGACAAACTAATCGGTCGGAACGGCGTGTTCTCAGGCTTTTGTGTTATGGACTGTGTCAGACCACGTTTCGGTTACGAACCGGCGTGTCTGAGGGTGTTTCGTCTGTTTCTATTGTGGACTGCCGGGAGGACCCGACCGGGAGGGATGCACGATGGCTGTTGGACCTGGTTCGAGGATCGCCGTCGCGGCGGCGCTCACACTGGCGGTTTCCGCCGCGGTGACCGCGAACGCTCCGATGGGCGCGGCCGTGGGCACGTGCGGATCGAGCCTGGGGGACTACCGCGGGGAATTCGCCGTCGAGGGTGAACCCGGGACCGTGCTGAGTTTCGACGGAGCGGGCGGTCTCACTTTTCGCAGCGCCCGGTTCGGGAACGGCGAGGGCCTGTACGCGGTCATTCCGTCGGGCGGATTCACCGCCACCCTGCGCATGGCCGACAGCGGTGAAGACGCGGCGCGGCCCGAGAATACGACCTCGATGGTCAAGAGCACGACCCTCCTCTGCCCGACCCAGGGAACGCAGGTCGGGAATTTCCGCTCACTGGATCAGAGCAGCCGCCGGTTCGACTATGTGAGGTCGGCCTGAAAGCCGGTGACAGCAATGGTTTACCGGGTGAATCGGAGCGTAACGAGCTGGAAAGGCCGCAGGTGCAGTCGAATTCCCTTCTCGTCGGTTTCCGTGACGTTTTCCTCGGGTAAAGGCCGCTCCAGCAAGTCGCAGCGGCGATAGCCTGTGTACTCGAAATCCGGTGTGAGCAAAGCGGTCGCACGACCGCCGCCCGCTTCGTAGAGCCGGATCACGACATCACCGGAACCGTCCTCGGCCAATTTGACGGCACTGGTCACCACGTCGTCATTGTCGACGGTGAACAGCGGCGCCACGGGTTCGGCGACGCCCGGGGTGACCGGCGGCAGATTGATCCGGTACCCGGAGCGCACGGCGTCGGTGATCGAGGCGCCCGGCAGCAGCGCGTGCCGGAAATGATGTGCGCCGTGGTCGGTCTGCGGATCGGGGAACCGCGGCGCGCGCAGCAGGGACGCGCGGACGGTGATGGTGGTGCCGCCGTCGGGCCGCACCGCCCGGGTCAGATCGTGGCCGTAGGTGGCGTCGTTGACCAAGGCCATGCCCCAGCCGGGTTCGGCCAGGTGGATGAAGCGGTGGTTGCAGGCCTCGAATTTGGCGTACTCCCAGCTGGTATTGCTGTGCGTGGGCCGGTACAGGTGCCCGAACTGGGTTTCGGAGGCGTAGCGGTCGGCGTGGATGTCCAGGGGGAAGGCGAGTTTGAGGAACTTCTCCGTCTCGTGCCAGTCGACCGTCGTGGCGATCTCCAGCGCCCCGGTGTCCGGGCGCAGGGTGAGGACCTGCTCGACGGTGGAGGAGCCGAAGGAGCGGCCGATGCGGAGGGAGACGTCGGTGGTGGCGCCGGACTCCGCGACCAGGAAGTCCACCTCGGTGAGGTCGGTGACGGTGTTGCGATAGAACTGGTCGACATCCCAGGCGTCCCAGGAGTTCGGGTAATCCTGGTGCAGCTGGAGCAGATTGGCGGCCGCGCCCGGCGGCAGGGTCTCGCGCCGCTGCCCGAGGTCGTAGAGCGACACGACCAGTCCGCGCGCGTCGACCTCGACGCGGGTCCGATCGTTGGCGAGCACGAATCCGCCGTCGGGCCGCTCGGTCACCGTGGCGCCGCGGCCGGGCACCACCGGTCCCGCGCCGCCGGCCGGGACGCCTCGCCAGGCGTGCGGGGCGGGGTTGAAGACGTGGGAGCCGGACCGTTCCCCGCCGAGCGCCCATTGCGCCCGTTCGATGATGGCGGAGAGTTCGGCGGCCACCCGCGCGTACGTCGCCTCGGCTTCCCGATGCACCCACGCGATGGACGAGCCGGGCAGGATGTCGTGGAACTGGTGCAGCAGCACCGTCTTCCAGAGCCGGTCCAGGTCGGCGGCGGGGTACTCGAAGTCGGTGCGGACGGCCGCGGTGGCCGCCCACAGTTCGGCTTCCCGCAGCAGGTGCTCGCTGCGCCGGTTGCCCTGTTTGGTCTTGGCCTGGCTGGTCAGGGTGGCGCGGTGCAGCTCCAGATACAGCTCGCCCACCCAGACGGCGGGGTTCGCGTATTCGGCCTCGGCGGCGGCGAAGAAGTCGGCGGGCCGCTCCCAGGTCACCTTCGGCGAGCCCTCCAGGTCGCGCAGGCGGGCGGCGCGCGCGATCATCTCCCGGGTGGTCCCGCCGCCGCCGTCGCCCCAGCCGGTCGGGGCGAGGGACCGGTTGGCGCGGCCCTTCTCCTTGAAGTTCTTGGCGGCGTGGACGATCTCGTGGCCCTGCATGGAGCAGTTGTAGGTGTCGACGGGCGGGAAGTGCGTGAAGATCCGGGTGCCGTCGATGCCTTCCCACAGGAAGGTGTGGTGCGGGAAGGTGTTGGTCTGGCTCCACGAGATCTTCTGGGTGAGCAGCCATTTGGATCCGGCGGCCTTGATGATCTGCGGCAGTCCGGCGGCGAAGCCGAAGGTGTCGGGCAGCCACGCCTCGTCGTTCTCGATGCCGAATTCCTCGAGGAAGAACCGTTTGCCGTGCACGAACTGGCGGGCCATGGCCTCCGAGCCGGGCATGTTGGTATCCGATTCGACCCACATGCCGCCGGCGGGCACGAAGCGTCCGTCGGCGACCGCTGCCTTGACCCGGGCGTACACCTCGGGCCGGTGCTGTTTGAGGAAATCGTATTGCGCCGCTTGGGACATGGTGTAGATGAAGTCGGGTTCGGCGTCGAGCAGCGCGGTCATATTGGCGGTGGTCCGCGCGACCTTGCGCACGGTCTCGCGCAGTGGCCAGAGCCAGGCGGTGTCGATGTGGGCGTGCCCGACCGCGGAGATCAAGTGCGCGGACGGCACGGCCGGGCGCGCGAGCACCTCGGTGAGGCAGGCGCGGGCGGCCGCGGCCCCGGCGTTCACGTTCTGCAGGTCGATGGCGTCGAGGGCGCGTTCGATGGCCCGCACGATGTCGTACCGGCGGGCGGGGTCCTCGGGCATCTCGTGCATGAGCTCGCCGAGCACCTCGAGATCCTGGACCAGCTGCCACACGTCGTCATCGAAGACGACGAGATCCATTCGCCCCAAACGGTATTGGGGACCGGTGCCCGCGGTGGCGAGGTCGCCGAGCCCGGTCGGCCCGAAGAACGGGATGATCGGGTTCGACGCCGCCTCCACATGGAACAGCACCTGCTCGCCGCCGCGCGCCGGAGCGGCGATGCGCACCCACTGATTGCGCGGGTGCAACCCCTTCACCGGTGTCCCGTCCGGGCGATACACCAGACCCTCGCACTGGAATCCGGTCTGGTTCGCGTCGAAACCGAGATCGATGATGGCCTCGACGGTGCGTCCCGCCCACTCCGGCGGAACCGTGCCCTCGACGGTCAGCCAGCTGGTGCCCCAGGGCGCACCCCACGGAGTACCCGGTGACGTCGGTGTTCGCGCTGCGGCCAAACCCTCGGCCACCGGCACCGGTTCGCCCGGCGCTTCCCAGATCGACACCCGCATCGGCGTGGACTCCGGATACACGGCGGGCTTGATGCGATCGAGCACCCGCCCGAGCCTGCACTCGATCAACCGGCGGTCATCGTGCATAACGGTGGCTCCCATCGGGCGTGACCGGCGAACCGTCTCCCGCCCGACTCTAGCGGCCGCGGGCCGCCCGCCCGGGAATGCTCAGACCGTCGGCGCGGACCGATACGACGCGGGAACCGCCTGCCGCAGCACCCGCAGCGCGGGCACCGACAGGATCCCGGCCAGGCGTGTGTACGGCCAGATCGCGATGATCGCCACCACGATCAGGGCGCGCGCCTGGTACAGGAGCGGTGCGTGGTCCATGCCGGAGGGGTCGGGGTGCAGGGCCAGTAGGGAACGTGCCCAGGGGAACAGGGTTTCGGCGGCGCGGTAGCGGCCGTCGGTGGCGCTGCCGTCGAAGGTGACCAGGACGGCCGAGAGGAGTGCGGCGCTGAGCAGGGGCAGTGTGAGTCGGTCGAGGGGGGTGACTCGGTGTCGGACGTCGGCGGAGATCAGTGGCGGGATGAGGATCAGTGCAACTCCGGCGACGGTGACGGGCGCGGCCACGATCTGGACCGCCGACAGCAGTACGTGAATGTCGTGCTCGGGCCGCGTATGCGGTCCCGACGCCAGCATCTCCGCCACCCGTACCGCGAACACCACCGGGAATCCGATACGTACGGCCGCGATCCCGATCCGCTGTGCCTTGTCGATGTGCGGCCCGTACAGATAACCGCGGAACCCGTCGCGCCGGTACCGCCATAGGTGCCCGACCGCGCACGACACGACAGCGGCATACGGCAGTACCACCCAGATCGCGATAAGCATGCCTTCAACCCACATTCGGTCGGCACCGACAGCATTGGCCGAGCAACTGTCGCACGCCGGCGTGCGCCGGAGAAGTGTCGATTCGTGCCAACTCTGCGCAGCGGACGGCGCGTTATTGCCAGAGGTGGGACATCATGTGCGGGTACCGAACCGGTCGGTAGTCGGTGAAGTTGATGTCGCGGACGTGGGAGAAGTCCGACCACAGCAATTTCCCGCCCGGGAGCCGCGCTGGAAGTCGCACTCGCGCCCGTACCTGCCGCAGTTCGTCCTCGGTCGCGGCGCGGCGGGGCCCGGCGGTGCCGTAGAGCCGGACTCCGGGCGGCGACGGGAAGCGGGCGGTCAGCAGCGAACGGAACCAGAACAGTCCACGGCCGTCCACTGCCAGCAGGCAGACCCGCGGATCGCGGTCCAGGTTGCGGCCCAGCGCCTCGGCGTACTGGTCGAAGTAGAAGCCGGTCGTGTCGTCGCGCAGGAACACCGTGCCGATCGGTGCGATGGTCGGCGTGCCGTCCGGATCGGTGGAGGCGAGGGCGCAGTGGGCGGCGCGAGATACGGTCTCGCGGATGCGATCCCAGTTCTGTTCGAGGGTCACGACCGGTCCTGTTCGATAGGGGCTGACTGAACGATTCGAGGGTAGGTGGATGCGGGCGGGCGGCATGTGAGGGCGGTGTGCCGCAATTGCCGGGACAGGGGCGGGCGGGTAGCGCATGATGGCGGCATGGGTTCAGATGCGGCGCGGCGGGCCGTACTCGAGATGGTGTGTGACACTTTCGCGCCGGGGGACGGGGGTGAGGTGGCGGCGGCTTCCGCGTTGGGGGTCGTCGACACGGTCACCGAGTTGCTCGGACGCAATCCCCGGGAGGCGGAGCGGCGGCAGTTCGAACTGCTCATGCGCGTGTGGGATTCGCGGATCTTCGGAGCGCTCAATGGCGCGGGGTGGCGCAAGTTCTCCCGGCTCAGCGCCGAGGAGCGGGAGCGAATGCTGCTCGGGATGGCCAATTCCCGCATCGAGCAGAAGCGGGCGCTGTTCCAGGCGTTGAAGGGCGCGGCGGTCACCTCCTACTACCTGACGCCCGGGCCGACCGGGGTGAATCCGGTGTGGGAGAAGATGGGCTTCCCGCCCGCGTTCGGTCCCGTCGAGGGCGCGAAACGCGGGCTCAGCCCGGAGCGGCCGGACTCCGACACCACCGTCGTGTGCGATGTGGTCGTGATCGGGTCGGGCGCGGGCGGCGGGACGGCCGCGGCGGTCCTGGCCCAGGCGGGCCTGGATGTCGTTGTGCTGGAACGCGGCGACTACCTCGACGACCCGGACTTCGGCATCGGTGAGAAGGAAGGGTTCCTGAAGCTGTACGCGCCGGGCCCGGCCGCCACCGCCGAAGGCCAGCTGAGTCTGGTGGCGGGCAGCGCGCTGGGCGGCGGCACGGTGGTCAATTGGACCACCTCCTTCCGCACGCCCGACGATGTGCGCGCGGAATGGGCGCGGCTGGGTGCGAGCCAGTTCACCGAGCAGGAGTACACCGACGCCCTCGACGCGGTGGTGTCGCGGCTCGGGGTGAACCTCGACCATTCGCCTGCCTCTCGCCGCGACGAGATCCTCGAACGCGGCCTGCGCAAACTGGACTGGCACGTCGAGCCGCTGCCCCGCAACGTCCGTGACTGCGATGCCGGGATCGAATGCGGGCGTTGCGGTTTCGGCTGCCGCATCGGAGCCAAGCAGTCGGCGGTCAAGACCTGGCTGGCGGACGCGGCCGCGGCGGGCGCACGCCTGTTCGTCGGCACCGACGTGCGGCGCATCGAGATCAGCAACGGCACCGCCACCGGCGTGGAAGCCGTGACGGCGGACGGGCATTCGGTGTGGGTGCGCGCCCGTGCGGTGGTGGTCGCGGCCGGGGCGATCCAGACCCCCGCCCTGTTGCGCCGCTCCGGCCTGACGAATCGTGCCATCGGCGACTATCTCCGACTGCATCCGGCCACCGCGGTGTTCGGCGTCTTCGACGAGGAGATCCGCCCGTGGGAGGGCGGCCTACAGACCCGTTATTCCAAACAGGACCGCGACCTGGACGGCAAGGGCTACGGCGTCATCTACGAGACCGGGCCCATGACCCCGGGCATGTCGGTGGGCTTTCAGGCGTGGACGGGCGCCGCCGCGCATCGCGACCGCATGCTGAAGCTGGCCAATACGGTGGCCGTCGGCGTCATCACCCGCGACCGCGACCACGGCTCGGTCGAGACCGACAAGCAGGGCGAGGCCGTGGTGCGCTACCGGCTCTCGGCCCGCGATGCCGCCCACATGCACACCGGAATCGTCAATGCCGCAAGCATTCTGGAGGCGGCGGGCGCGCAGCGGATCTTCTCCGGACACCAGGCGGGCGTCGGCTACGCGCCGGGCGTCGAGGGCAGCCACGAGGACTTCGCCGCACGGGCGGCAGCCGCCGGGTACGCGCCGGGCCGCTGCTCGATGGGCGCGCTGCACATCATGGGCTCGGCCCGAATGGGCGGTTCCGCCGCGGATTCGGCGACGAATCCCGACGGTGTCACCTGGGACGTGCCGAATATCGTGGTGGCCGACGCCTCCTGCTTCCCGACCTCGTCGGGGGTGAACCCGATGGTCAGCATCGAGGCTATCGCCTACATGAACGCGACCCGCCTGGCGGCGCGGCTCGCGTAGCCCGATTCGGCGGCGCGGCAGGCGGTTTCGCGTGCCGCGCGTCGCTACAGCACCGAGCCGTAAGCGCCGACGATCACCTTGTCGATCTGCCCCACGGCCCGGTCGATCGGCCCGGTCGGCTGGAACAGATGACTCAGGGCCAGCCGGACCAGCACCTCCGTCATCGAGGTCAGTTCGGCGTCGTCCATTTCCGGCAGCCCGTACTGCGCGCGGATGGCCGCCGACAGTGCGGTGACCGCGCGGCCCAGGACCGGTTCGGTCTCGGTCATCAGCACCGGCAGCAGGGAGGTGTCGGTCTCCGACCGGCCGGCCAGGACCGCCTTGATCAAGGTGTTGTCCGCACCGGTGCGCAGCGTGAACTCGACCGCCTCGGTCATGCCGGCCGCGACGTCGGCCGGATGCGCGGCCAGGCATTCGGCGATGCCGACCAGGAAGGTGTCGACTTCCTGCTCCACCACCACTTCGGCCAGCTGGTGTTTGTTGGCGAACTCCTTGTAGAGCACCGGGCGGCTCACGCCCACTTCCTTGGCCAGCCGCGACATGTTCACCGCGCCCCAGCCCTCGGTGATGACGATGCGCCGGCCGGCTTCGATGATCCGCTCGCGCAGCAGTAGCCGCATCTCGCTCTGGAAGTTCGGTGCTTCAACCACGTCCCGATCGTACATGGGCTCAACTTTCGTCTCGTCGTTGACAGACTGGATCACAGTGTATCTAATGAATACAGTTCTTGAGAAAGTGTAAACGCTAGGAGTACGGCAATGACGACGTCTCATTTCAGCGCGGAAGAGGCCACGGCGCGCCCGCAGTGGCGGGACCGCAAGCGCTATCTGTGGCTGCTCGGCCTTGTTCCCCCGACCGCCCTGTTCCTGGCGATGGCGCTGGTCTGGGCGTTCAACGAGTTCGGCTGGACCGCGGTCTCGCCGGTGTGGTGGTGGATCGGCCCGCTGATCGTGTACGTGCTGCTGCCGATCCTGGACCGCTTCTTCGGCCCGGACGGTCAGAACCCGCCCGACGAGGTGATGGAGTACCTCGAGAACGACAAGTACTACCGGTACTGCACCTACGCCTACATTCCGTTCCAGCTGCTGAGCCTGACCGTGGCCTGCTACCTGTGGACCGCGAGCGACCTGTCCTGGCTGGGCGTCGACGGCGGCCTGGGCCTGATCTCCAAGCTGGGCCTGGCGTTGAGCATGGGCGTGATGGGTGGCGTCGGCATCAACACCGCGCACGAACTGGGCCACAAGAAGGACGAGCTCGAGCGCTGGCTGTCGAAGATCACGCTGGCCCAGACGTTCTACGGCCACTTCTACATCGAGCACAACCGCGGCCACCACGTCCGCGTCGCCACTCCGGAGGACCCGGCCAGCGCCCGCTTCGCGGAGACCTTCTGGGGCTTCCTGCCGCGCAGTGTGTGGGGCAGCCTGCGGTCGTCGTGGGAGCTGGAGGCCAAGCGCCTGGAGCGCCTCGGCAAGCGTCCGTGGACGCTGCGCAACGACGTGCTCAACGCGTGGCTGATGTCGGTGGTGCTGTTCGGCGCGCTGACCGCGGCGTTCGGACCGGGAGTGCTGCCGTGGCTGGTGATCCAGGCGATCTACGGCTTCGCCCTGCTGGAGACTGTGAACTACCTCGAGCACTACGGCCTGATGCGGCAGAAGACCGCCAGCGGGCGCTACGAGCGCTGCACCCCGGAGCACAGCTGGAACTCCGACCACATCGTCACCAATATCTTCCTGTACCACCTGCAGCGGCACAGCGACCATCACGCGAACCCCACCCGCCGCTATCAGATCCTGCGTAGTATGGACGGCGCCCCGAACCTGCCCAGCGGTTACGCGAGCATGATCTCGCTGGCTTACTTCCCGCCACTGTGGCGCAAGGTGATGGATCACCGTGTGCTCGAGCACTATTCGGGTGACATCACCCGCGCCAATGTCCAGCCCCGCAAGCGCGCCCGCGTGCTCGCCAAGTACGGGGTGGTGGCGTGATGGCCGCCTACCGCTGCCCGATCTGCGATTACGTCTACGACGAGGCGAAAGGCGCGCCGCGCGAGGGCTTCCCGGCGGGTACCGCCTGGTCCGCCGTCCCGGACGACTGGTGCTGCCCCGACTGCGGGGTGCGCGAAAAGATCGACTTCGAACCAGCTTCCGCTCAGAAGGGACACTGACATGAGCACCGACTTCAAACTCTTCCGCTGCCTGCAGTGCGGCTTCGAATACGACGAGGCGCTGGGCTGGCCCGAGGACGGCATCGAGCCCGGCACCCGCTGGGACGACATCCCCGACGACTGGTCCTGCCCGGATTGCGGTGCGGCCAAGAGCGATTTCGAGATGGTCGAGGTCAGTCGCGCGTGAGCGGGCGCATCGTCATCGTGGGCGCGGGCGTGGCCGGAGCCACCGCCGCGCGCACCCTGCGCACCGAGGGCTACACCGGGGAGATCGTGCTGCTGGGCGCGGAACCCGTGGCGCCCTACCGGCGGCCGATGGTCTCCAAGGAACTGCTGGCCGGCACGGTCGAGGACCGGCGGTCGCTCTTGCATCCCGCCGACTTCTGGGCGGGCAACGACATCGACCTGCGGGTGGGCGTGCCGGTCGAATCCATCGATCCCGGACCGGGTCTGGTGTGGCTGGCCGACGGGACCGCCATCGGCTACGACTCGCTACTGCTGACCACCGGAGCCCGGTCGCGGCAGCTGGCGGTGACCGCGGACCGGTCCGTGGCGCCCGACGCCGCGTTGCCGGTGCACACCCTGCGGGGCCGGGCCGAGGCCGACGCCCTGCGGGCGACGCTGGAGCGGGATCCGTCGCTGCTGATCATCGGGGCCGGGCTCATCGGCTGCGAGGTCGCCGCCACCGCGCGGGGTCTGGGCGCGGAGGTCTCGGTGCTCGATGCCGGGACCGCGCCGCTGGAGCGGGTCGCGCCCGCCGTCGTCGGTGACTACATCCGGAAGCTGCACGCGGACAACGGGGTAGCCATCTCGACCGAGGTGCGGCTCTCGCACCTGGCCTACACCGGCAACGAAGTGGTCGCCGTGGCGGAGGACGACCGCACCTGGACCGCCGCGGCGGTGCTGGTCGCGATCGGGTCTGTCCCGGACACTCGGCTCGCTGTCACCGGCGGGCTGGCGGTGGACGACGGCATCCGGGTGGACGAGCGGTATCGCACGTCGGCTCCGGGGGTGTTCTCCGCGGGTGACGCGGTGAGTCGACTGGATCCGAAATCGGGTGGCTACCGCCGCGAAGAGCATTGGAACAGCGCGCAGGCGCAGGGTGCGGCCGCGGCGCGATCGATGCTCGGACTGCCGGCGCTGACCGCGGAGGTGTCGTGGGGCTGGTCGATGCAGTACGGCCGGAACGTGCAGTTCGCGGGCATGATTCAGGCCGAGGACGAGCTGATCGTGCGGGGGAGCGCGGAGTCCGGTGACGCTACGGTGCTGGCGCTGCGCGACGGCCGTCCAGTCGGTGTGGTGGCGATCGCCCGCCCGGCGGAGTTCCGGGTCGCGCGGGACCTGATCGGCCGGGGAGTGGCGCTGGACGCGGGGGCGTGCGCCGACGAATCCTTGCCATTGGCCGAGGCGCTCGCGCTGTCCGGACAGTCGTGAGGGCAGACGCCCGCAGTTGAGCTAACACCTCGCAATATCTGAAATGCCACTGGACCAACCGAATGGTCCGGTGGCATTTCGCATTTGCCGATCCATTGCTGAAAAGTGCTGGTAATGCGTGCTATTCGCGCGGCGCGCGTATCTTTCTCCGCGCTCGCGACCCCTGTCAAGGCCCTGGTTATTTCGGTGAAGACTGACACGTCAGTCCGAAATCTGTATTACTGTCTCGGTCAGTCGGAACCGGGTCAGCAGAGGGACCGGTCGGCATCGACCAAACAGTAGGGGCTGTGGGGTGGTGAACATTGGTCGAGAAATTTGTTCGGGGGCCGGAATCACTAGGGCAGGCAGTCGAATTCGTACTCTCGGGGCTGCGCACGTTCGGCCGCACCATTCAGCTGGCGATCGCGGCGTTCCGGTTCCTGATCCTCGATATCGTCAAACTTCGCCATCCCTGGCGTGACACTCTCCAGCAGGGCTGGTTCATCGTCAGCGTGACGGCGATTCCCGCTGTGCTGGTGTCGGTTCCGTTCGGCGTGATCGTGGCGGTGCAGGTGGGGAGCCTGACCCAGCAGGTCGGCGCGAGCTCGGTGTCCGGCGCGGCCGGCGGCCTCGGGGTCATCCGGCAGGGCGCGCCGATGGTGACCGCGCTGCTGCTGGGCGGTGCGGCGGGGTCGGCCATCTCCTCGGATCTGGGCGCGCGCACCATTCGCGACGAGGTGGACGCCTTGCGTGTCATGGGAATCGACCCCGTCCGGCGGCTGGTCGCCCCGCGGCTGGCGGCCATGATCGCGCTGACGCCGCCGCTGTGCATGCTGATCATCTTCATGGGCGTGTTCACCGGCTACGTGATCGCCGTCGGCTTCCAGGGCGTGACGCCCGGCTCGTACCTGTCGGCGTTCGCGGCCTTCGCCAAGATGACCGACCTGTGGGTGGCGATCGTGAAATCGATCATCTTCGGCGTCATCGTGCTCATCGTGTCCTGCCAGCGCGGGCTGGAGGCCACCGCCGGCCCCAAAGGCGTGGCCAATGCCGTGAACGCGGCGGTGGTGATCGGCGTGATCGCCGCCTTCGGCGTGAATCTGGTGATCACGCAGCTGGTGTCGATGTTCATCCCGACGCAGGTGGGCTGATGACCCAGGTACCGGCGAAGTACACGCCACTCGGAACCGCGGGGCGCGCGATCGGCGCTTCGGCGCAGGCGCCGATGTCCCTGATCGAATCGCTGGGCCACCAAGCGACTTTCGTCTACGAGGTGCTGGCTGCCGTCCCGCACACGCTGCGGGTGTACCGGCGGCAGACCATGCTCATCCTGTCCGACATCACCTGGGGCTCCGGCTCGCTCATCGTCGGCGGCGGCACCGTGGCGGTGCTGGCGTTCCTGGGCATCGCGGTCGGCGGGTCCATCGGCGTGGAGGGTTTCACCGCGCTGAACATGGTCGGGATGGGCCCGCTGACCGGGTTCGTCTCCGCCTACGCCAATACCCGCGAGATGGCGCCCATGGTGGCGGCCATCGGTTTCGCGGCGCAGGCGGGCTGCCGGATGACGGCCGAGATCGGGGCCATGCGCATCTCCGAGGAGATCGACGCGTTGGAGGCCATCGGCATCCGGCCGATGCCGTTCGTGGTGACCACCCGCGTGATCGCGGGCGCGATCACCATCGTGCCGCTGCACCTGCTGACCCTGATCCTGTCGTACCTGTCGTGCGCGACCGTGGTGAACGTCCTGCACGGGCAGTCCTCGGGCACCTACTACCACTATTTCGACGCCTTCCTGCAGCCCGGCGACGTGATCGCCTCGCTGATCAAGGCGACGATCTTCGTGGTCACCATCATTCTCATCCACGGCTACCAGGGCTTCTACGCCTCGGGCGGACCGGAGGGCGTGGGCCGGGCCTCGGGTCGCGCCATTCGCGCCAGCCTGGTGCTGGTGGTCATCCTGGACATGATCCTGACGATCGTGATCTGGGGCCTGGATGTCGGCATCCGGATCTCGGGGTGAAACATGGCCGTCTTCAAGGATCATTCCGGCCGTAGCGCCGGACCGTGGCTGTTGCGATTGCGCGGTCTGGTGGTCGCCGTCGTCCTCGTCACTGTGACGATTGTCGTGAGTTCTTATTCCCGAGGCTCTTTCGCGAATCGGTTCGAGGTCACCGTGGACGCGGCGACCCTCGGCGAGGGGCTGGCGCCGGGCGCGGAGGTGAAGTTCCGTGGGTACGCGATCGGGACGGTCGCGACGGTCGAGACCGTGGGCTACGGGCATCAGCGCATCGGATTGCGGATCGACCGGCGACAGGCCGACGCGCTGACCGACGATGTCACCGCGCGGTTCACCTCGTCGAACGTGTTCGGTTCCAGCGCAATCGAATTGGTGCCCGGCGCCGACGGCAAGAAGCTGCGCGAGCACGCCGTGCTCCAGGTCGGGGAGGGCGCCACCAACGCCACCGTCGCCGGAGTGTTCCGGCGGGCGGCGCGGTTGACCCAGGTGCTGGATTCGGCGGCCGTGCACCGGTTGTTCGATCTGATGCTCGACAATGCCGCCAGCATGGGCCCGGCGCTGCGGTCGTTCTTCGAGACCGCGCGCACCCTGGCCGACGGACAGCAGAACAGCCTCGCCCACTACCTGCGCATCGGCGGCGATATGACCGGCGCGTTCCGGGACGTGACGCCCGCGGCCGGGCACGCCATCCTGGCGGTGCTCGAGCAGAGCGCCTACTTCGGGGATCCGGAGAACCGGGCGCGCACCAACCGGGCCACCAATGGCGTGAACGACGCCGTGCTGGTGGGGATCTCGAATCTGCTGCAGCAGAACAATCCGGAGCTGGAGAAGGTCCTCGACGGCATTCTCGACGTGGCGGTGCCGATCAGTGTGTCCGTGGGCTCGGTGGCCGCGGCCGACAATCGGGTGCCGAACCTGCTGCGGGCCATGGACGGGGCGTTCCCGGTGGTCGACGGCCGGGTGCGGCTGCAGGTGGAGCTGATCGCGAAAACCATGCCGTACCTGGCGGATTCGCTGGGAGGAGGGGCCAAATGAGCGAAGTCACCAGGTCTGCTCTCAAACTGGTCGTATTCCTGCTGGTCGTGGCCGGGTGCACCACCTTCATCGTGACCGCGCTGCGGACGCCGATTCCCGGCGACAAGGTCACCTACGACGCCGTGTTCACCGATGTGTCGGGCCTGTTCGCCGGGGACTCGGTGCGCATGTCCGGTGTCGCGGTCGGGAAGGTGGAGACGGTGTCGCTGGACGGCAGCCGGGCGCGGGTGCACTTCACCGTCGATCGGGAGCGGCCGGTGTACGACAACACCAAGGCCGCGGTGCGATACCAGAACCTCATCGGCCAGCGGTACGTCGAACTGCTCACCGACGGGCCGGGGCGCACGAAAATCACTGCCGGGACGACGATCCCGGTCGAGAGCACCATCCCGAGCTTCGACGTGTCCAAGCTGTTCAACGGCTTCAAGCCGATGTTCGACACGCTCGATCCCGCCCAGCTCAACCAGCTCGGCACCAACCTGCTACGCGTCATCCAGGGTGACGGCTCCGGAATCGGGCCGGTGCTGGCGGACGTGGACACACTCACCAAGCACGCCCGCAACAGCGAGGCCGTGATCGTGCTGCTCATCCGCAATCTGGGCGTGGTCGCGGACGCCATCGGCGGCAAGTCGAAGGCGGTCGGCGACCTGGTGCAGCAGCTCTCGGGCATCCTGCACCAGTTCACCGCCAAGACCCAGGCCATGCTGAGCGCGGTCGACACCGCGAAAACCCTGCTGGCGCCCGTGGTTCCGCTGCTGGAGGAGACCCGCGACGCCTACGACACCGCCTACGGTCCGGTCGACGGCCTGCTCCGGCGACTGGTGCCGCAGACCGACGAGCTGACCCAGATCCTGGCTCTGGCACCGCAATTGGTGACCGGACTGAATCAGACGGTTCCCGGGCAGGGGCTCGAGCCGCGCATCACCTGCTCCCACGGTGAGGCCGCGCTGCCAGCGGTGGCCGGGGTCATCCTGTCCAACCAGAACCTGGTGGTGTGCAACTGATGAGAGCGTTGATCGCCCGGATGGGCGAGCTGATCCGGGATGTGCTCACCGGTCGCGGGGACCAGCACACGCAATTGCGCTGGGGTATCGCCGGGGTCGTGGTGTGCGTCATCGCGCTGGCCGTCGCGGGCGCGGTGTACGTGATCCCGTTCGGGCAGCACACCTACGTGGCCGACTTCCGGATCTCCGGCGGGGCGCGGCCCGGCGACGAGGTGCGGGTGGCGGGCATCGATGTCGGCAAGATCCGCGCCGTGGACCTGGTCGGGGATCACGTGGAGGTCGCCTTCACCGTGAACCGCGATGTGCGGGTGGGGGACCGGTCGGCGGTGGAGGTCAAGATGCTGACCCCGATCGGAGGCCACTACCTGGCGCTGGCCCCCGCCGGGGACAAGGACCTGGCGTCGAAACACATCCCGCCCGAGCGCACCACCACCCCGTTCGAGCTGAGCGACATTCTCGACAAGGGCACCCCGGTGTTCGGCAAGGTCGACGCCACCACCATGCGCGACACCATCGGGCAGCTGAATTCGGCGCTCGCGCAACAGCCCGACGCGCTGCGCGGGGTGATCGGCAATGCCGACGAGCTCACCGGGCTGCTGGCCGAGCGCACCGATCAGCTCAACAGCGCGCTCACCGTGTCCGACGAGTACATCGCCGCCATCGCCGACGACAAGGCGCTGCTGGCGGACTTCGTGAAACAGCTCGGCACGGTCGCCGACCGGCTGGGCAACCGCAAGAACGACATCGTGAGCATGTTCGCCCTGCTCAAACGGCTGCTGATGGTGCTGCACCGGCCGCTCATGGCCTACGACAGCATCGAGCCGTCGGTCACCCAGTTCGAGCAGCTGTTCTCCAAGCTCATGGAGGACCCGAACCGGCTCGACACCGTGATCAACGGGATGCGCGAGGTGATCAACCGGCTCAGCGGGCTGCTGGGCACTCAGGTGCAGGTCGCGGACCCGGCCGCCGGCGTCCGGCTGTGCATCCCCTTCGAAGGCAGGGCGTGCTGAATGAACTGGGGCAGAACAGCACTCGCCGCGGGTATCGCCGTCGTGGTGGTGGCCGCCGGGGCGGTGGGGGTGTCGTGGGCGACGACCGTCCGCGATCCGAAGCAGAACGTGTGCGCCGAGTTCACCGACACCGTCGGACTGTACGAGGGCAACAGCGTGACCATGCTCGGGGTCGAGGTCGGCACGGTGTCGAAGATCGAGGCGCTGGGCGACCGCATGCGGGTCACCATGAGCGTCAAGGACTCGGTGAAACTGCCCGCCGATATCGCGGCCGTCACCATGTCGAGTTCCATCGTGACCGACCGGCACGTGGAGCTGACCAAGCCGTACACCGGCGGCACGAGATTCGACACCGCGAGATGCATTCCGCTGGAACGGACCAAGACGCCCATCGGGATCAGCGAAGCGCTCGACGCCATGGGCACGCTGGCCGGTGACCTGACCGGCGGCGGCACCGGCACACCGGATTCGCTGCTCGCCGACTCCCTGACCGCGGCCGACAAGGCGATCGACGGGACCGGGCAGCAGTGGAATCAATTGCTGCAGAGACTGTCCGCGGTCGTCGGTGACCCCGCGCAGAAGGATGCCGCGTTCCGGCGGCTGGTCGACAATCTGGACCAGCTCACCACCATGTTCGTGACCAACTGGCCGGATATGGCGCAGGTGCTGAACAATCTGCGCAACGGCCTGCAACTGATCGGGCAGTTCTCGGCGGAATTCTCCGGGGCGGTCGATATCGCGGTCGAATTCCTGCCGGTGATCGCGCGCAATGCCGGGAAATACGATCAGCAGATCTACAGCCTGCTGGATGTGGTGCTGCCGCGGGCGCACACCTTCGTCCAGCAGCATCAGGGCGACATCACCTCGCTGCTCACCGCGTTGCCGCCGCTGGCCGCACAGCTCCCGCAGGCGGGTGCGCGATGAGGCGGGCGGTCGTCCGGCTGCTGCCGGTGGTCACCGCGGCCGCGCTGGTCCTGACCGGCTGCGGGGTGAAGGCGACCGATATCCCGATTCCCGGCACCTATCCCTCCGGCGACACCTATTCGGTGCGTATCGAATTCGGGTCGGTGCTGAATCTGCCCGACCGCGCCAAGGTGATCTCCGACGGTGTCGAGGTCGGCATGCTCGACCACATCGAGCTGATCGGGACCACCGCGGTGGCGACGGTGAAACTGCACACCGACGCCGAACTGTCGAAATCCACGACGGCGGAATTGCGGCAGTCGACCATTCTCGGCGATATCCATATCGCGCTGGAAGCGCCCAAGAACGCCAGCGGCGCACTGCTCGGCAATGGTGACGTGATTCCGGTGTCGCAGACGATTCCGGCCACCAATGTCGAGGATATTCTGCGGGCGCTGTCGAACATCATCACCGGCGGGCGGTGGTCGGACATCCAGAAACTGGTGACCGAGGTCAATGCCGCGTTCCCTTCGGACCCGGCCGAATTGGACCGGGTCAACCGGGCCGGGCGGGCGGCGCTGCACGATATGGCCACCCACACCGACGAATTGAATCGCATCCTCACCTCGGCGCAGCAGATCACCGCGAAGCTGGAATCCGGTCGCGGGGCGGTGGACCGGATCCTCACGCTCGGGCCGGATCGGGCGGCTGGATTGTCGGATGTGCTGCTGGCCGTGGTGAATCTGATCATCAGTGGCGGTCCGCTCGCCAAGAACGCCGGGGATCTGCTGCTGCCGCACATCGGCGATTTCCGGTCGATCGTGTCCGTGCTCGCGCCGACCGCGGTGACGGCCGGATACGCCGACCTGACACTGGCGGCGAATCTCGACACCTTCCACACGCTGCTGAAGGAGAAGATCATTCCCTTCCTGAACGCACCGGATGTGACGGTGCGCAACGTATCCGCCGCCGACGCGCAGGCCGATCAGTTGATCGGCACGCTGCGTGGGATCGGAATGGTGCCCTGATGAAGCTCTCACTGTCCGGGCCGGTGTCGCTGGTCATGCTGCTGGTGCTGACCTTCGTGTGCGGCGGCTACATGGCTGTCGGCGTGCTGAATCTGGATCCACGCCGTCAGAACAACACCGTCACCGTGCTGCTCGACGGGTCGGGCGGGCTGATGAAGACCTCCCAGGTGACGCTGCGCGGGCTGCCCATCGGCAAGGTGCGCGATATCGGGGCGACCGCGCACGGACTGGCTGTCACCCTCGAATACGACGCCAAGTACCGGATTCCGGTGGACAGCGTCGTGCAGATCGCCAACCTGTCGGCTGCGGGGGAGCAGTTCCTCGACTTCCGGCCGACCGGGACGGCCGGGCCGTTCCTGCGCGACGGCAGCGTGGTGCCCAACCGCCAGGTGCGGGTCGCGACCACAGTCGGGGACGCGCTCGCCGAACTGGATGCCCTGACCGCGCAACTGGATCCGGCCAAACTGCGGAATCTGGCCACCACGGTGGCCGCCGGGTTCGAGGGCCGCGACGCCGAGGTCGCCAACCTCACCAAGGCGCTGGTCGGGACCGCGAATCTGTTGCGGGACAAGCGGGAAGCCATCGGACGGCTGTACTCGAACGTGCAGACCCTCGGCGATAAGTTCGACGGGCGCGCGCCCACGCTGAGCGCGGCCGCCGGGGATCTCACCACCGCGCTGCCCGAACTGCTGCACATCATTGCCGCGTTCCAGAACTACTCCTACATCGGCGAGCACATCTTCGACGATCCGATCGGGCCCCTGGTCACCAAGATCGACGAATACCTGCGTCTGATCGGGCCCGACCTCGGGCAGATCGCCACCGTCCTGAAACCCGCCACCAGCGTGATCAAACCGCTGCGCGTGGACGCCGGATCGATCGTGGACCTGCTGTCCACGGTGTTCCCCGGCGACGGCGCGGCGCACGTGGGCATCGAGATTCCCCGCTAGAGAGAAGGCAGACCGTGACCGAGACCGAGCAGACCGAGACCGACAAGCCCGACGCGGAGGAGACCGTCGAGGACTCTCCGAAGGCGGATTCCCCGAAGGGGATCGGTGAACGACTCAATCCGTTCGTGGCGGCGGCCGCGGCGGTCTTCGCGATCGCGGCCGTCGTGCTGGGGGTGCTGTGGCACAACGCCTCGGGTGACTACGACGCGCTGAAGGCCGGCGACGCCGATCGTGATCGCGCCGCGCAGGTGGCCAAGGACTACACGCTGCGCTCGCTCACCTACGACTACCGCAACCTGCCCGCCTTCTTCGACGGTGTCCAGTGGGGAGCCTCGGATCCGTTGCGCGACAAGTACACCCAGTTCCACGACACCCTCGCCAAGATCATGACCGATGCCCAGGTGGTGGCGTCGGGTGATGTGGTGGGCACCTCGGTGGAGGCCAAGGGCAATGACCAGTACACGGTCACGGTGTATGCCACCCAACGCACCCAGAACGTGCAGCAGCCCGACCCGGCGACGGTCCCGAACCTGCTGGTGGTGACGGTGGCCGGGCACGGCGGCGAGTGGCTGGTCACCGATTACGGCCCCAAAGACGCCGGTGTGAAGGGTGGGGCCGCGAAATAGCCTCGGCACGCATCGGCCGCCCGCCGCAGCGCGAACTCCCCGCGCGCCGCCGCCTGGAGATCATCGAAGCCGCCTACGAGGTGTTCACCGCGCACGGCTACGAGGCCACCGCCATCTCCGAGGTGGCCGCCCGCGCCGGCATCGGCCAGGGCACCGTCTACCGCTACTTCGGCAGCAAGCGCGAAATCCTGGACCACGTCATCGATCTCGGCATCGAGAAGGTGACCGACGCCATGCGACCGCGCACCGTGTTCGGCGCGGCCGACACCGTGGACGACCTGGTGGCCGCGGTCCGCGCCGCCGTGGCCCGCCTCTACGACCTGCTCGAACGCGAGCCGCACGTATTGCGGCTGCTGGTGGTGGAGGCCGGGGCCATCGATCCCGAACTGGCGCACCGCCTGCTCGGCCTGGAGGCCCTCACCGCCTCCCTGATCGCCGCCGAACTCACCCGCGGCCTGGAGGCAGGATGGATCCGTCCCGACATCGATCCGGAAGTGCTGGGCCACACCATCCCCACCCTGGTCGGCCCGTGGCTCATGCGGGAACTGCTGGGCGCGGGCAATCCGACCATCCGCGACCGCAGCATGACCGCGGTCTTCGCCTACCTCGACCGAACCCTGCGCCCCCTGAGCCCGCCATCACCCCCGAACCCGCCCCCGTGACCGCCGCCCCGGCCCCGGACCCCCACCGCGACCGACCCCGCCTGTCCCGAGCCGACCGCCGCCGCGCCGAACTGGTCACCGCCGCTTACGAACTGGTCGTCACCCGAGGCTTTCGCACCATCTCCGTCGACGACATCACCGCCGCGACGGGTGTCAGCCACGGCACCTTCTACAACTACTTCCCCAACAAACGCGCCATCCTCGACGCCGTCATCGACCACAGCTTCCTCCACATCCGCGACCTCCTCCTGGGCCCTGAGGGCGACGTCACCCCCACCACCATGGACGCCTTCTGCGACCGCTACGCCCGGGTCATCGACCGCTGCTACGACCTGGTCGCCACCGAACCCGGCCTGGTGAACTTCTTTCTCCTGGAAGCCTCCTCGATCGACGACGCCGTCCTCGACCGCTGCCTCCACAACGCCCGCGCCTACGCCGCCGAATCCGTGGCCCGGATCCACGAGGGCATCGCCCACGGCTACCTCGACCCCACCCTCGACCCCGCCATAGCAGGCGAAGTCCTCCTCTCCCTCCTCGTCTCCGCCCTGCTCTCGGCCCTCCGCGCCGGCGCCGACGGCCTCACCCAACCCCGGGTCCGCACCCAACTCGTTGCCTTCCTCCGCACCGCCTTCGGCGGCCCGGGATCTCCTACCACGGTAGGTAAATGAACTCCGCCCGAACGCGGATGCGCAGGCCTCGGAGGCGCACCTATCCTCGGATGATGGTGTGGGGCGGGATCATTCGCGCAGCCGGCGCGATCACCGATCGGCAGGCGACACACGTCGAAGCGGCCGGATACGACTACCCCGCCTGGTATGTCCCCCTCGCCGACGTGATCGTCTTCGGCGCGGCGATAGCCGCGGCCGCACAGCGGGGTGCGCTGATCCCGCCGCAATGGCCGCTGCTGGCGGCCCTGTTCACGGTGACACCGATGGTCCTGATCGCCGTGGTCACGCCGAACGCGCGGTTGATCGGTGTGGTCCTGGTGATCGCCGCCGTCGAGCCATTGTTGTTGCTGCGCCCGGTCTTTCCCGACGCGGCGCCCGGCTGCCTGGCGATTCTCACCACCATGATGGCGATGGCCGCCTCACTGCGGAAGAGTCTGCTCACGCTCGCGGCATCAGCGCTGGCATTGGGGATCCCCGCGGCGCTGGGCAGGCTGGATGCCGCGCCGATCTACCTCGTGTTGCTCGGTGGCGGGTGGGTGCTGGGGCACATGCTGCAAACCCACATGCGGCTGCTGCAAACCCAGAAACGGTTGCTGCGCAGCGAACGTGAGGCTCAGCAGTTGCTCGCGGATCGGGCCGTGCCGGAGGAACGCCGCCGCATCACCCGCGAGGTTCACGACATCGCGGGCCATTCCCTCAGCGTCACCCTGCTCCATCTGACCGGTGCCCGTCACACGCTGGCCCAGGACCGGGATATCGATGAAGCCATGGAAGCCCTCGACGACGCCGAACGGATCGGCCGCCAAGCGATGGCGGACATTCGACGGACCATCGGTCTCCTCGGCTCCGACGCCCCCACCCCGGCCCCGAAACCGGGCCCGGCCGACATCGACGACATGATCAGCGATTTCGTAGCTGCGGGCCTACGGGTGAAATACGAGACCTCCGGCCCACTCGACTCCGTCTCGGAAGCCGTCGCCCTCACCCTGTTTCGCCTGACCCAGGAATCCCTCACCAACGTCGCAAAACACGCACCAGCTTCCACGGTCACCGCATCCCTGCGCATCTCCGAATCCCGAGCGACCCTGTCGATCCACAACACCGGCAGCTTCACCCCCACGCCTGACGCCTCCGGCAATGGCCTGCGCGGGATGCGTCAACGCGTCGAGGCGCTCGGCGACGGGCGGCTCGACACAGGGCCCTGCGCCGACGGCTGGCGAGTCCGCGCCGAACTCCCATTTCAATAGTCCAAGGCCCCGATCCGCCACCCGTGCCGCTAGGTCGGAAGGGTGTTGGCGCGGAAGGCGGTCAGGAGCATGGTGGTGAGGTTGTCGAGGTAGGTGGGTTCGGGGGGGATGCCGGTGATGGTGAGTCGCCAATAGAGGGGGCCCGCGAGGAAGTCCAGGGCGAGGGGGATGTCGAGGTCGTCGGGGAGTTCGCCGCGGGTGATGGCGCGGTGGAGGAGGGCGGTGGCGCGGTCGCGGCGGGTGGTGGCGATGCCGGTGGTGAGGGTGGCGGCCAGGGCTGGTTCGCGGGCCGCTTCGGCCAGGAGGTCGGGGATGATCTTCGAGGCGAGGGGGTGGCGGAGGCCGGCGGCGGCCGCGGTGAGGAAGGCGTGGAGATCGCCTCGGAGTGTTCCGGTGTCGGCGGCGTCGACGGCGATCTTGGTGATGAGGTCGGTGGCCATGGCTTGTTTGGAGGGCCAGCGGCGGTAGACGGCCGCCTTGCCCGCGCCCGCGCGGCGGGCCAC
>NZ_JBHWHH010000026.1:0-56230 GCF_042732555.1 Nocardia sp. NPDC059764 | reverse complement strand
GCCGCTGTGGTTCGGTCGGCGGAGAAGTCGTCGTAGGTCGCTGCGCCGGGCGCTGACCAGCCGCCGTGCGCGAACCTGACCGACAGTTCGTTGGTGTTCTGCTGTGGGCTCCGTCCGTTTCCGGAAAGCCGTGGAGTCGGTGACGGTCGGGGTGAGCCGACTGTGCCCGTGTCGAGAATCGCCGTTGATCCTCCGTGGTTCGCCGTTGAACCTTTACTCCGCTACTCCGAAAATCGGTGCGTTCGGGTCACCTGTTACGACGACGCGACCACGGAGAACTCATCGCTGGTCGGTGTTGCCGCGGCGGGGGAATTTGAATGTGAAGGGGGCCGGTTCCGGGACCGGGAACCGCTCGCGCGGGGCGACCAGCAGGACCGCCAGGGCGAGCGCCGGGAGCAGCAGGGCCGCGAAGAGCGACAGGCCATAGCTGAGGCCGCTGAGCGCGTCCGGCC
Organism: Nocardia sp. NPDC059764; assembly: GCF_042732555.1. Taxonomy (NCBI): domain Bacteria; kingdom Bacillati; phylum Actinomycetota; class Actinomycetes; order Mycobacteriales; family Nocardiaceae; genus Nocardia; species Nocardia sp. NPDC059764. The sequence continues at coordinate 55,778 of NZ_JBHWHH010000026.1, read as the reverse complement.
GGTGAAAGGCGTGGTACAGGAAATGCGGGAGGCCGAAGACCAGCCAGCCCAGTCCGGAGACCCGGGCGATGACGCTGTCACGGTAGTAGAGCGCGGCGGCGGAGACGGCGCCCAGCGCGAGGAAGAAGGCCCCCACGTCGGCGGCCAGGTGATGGTTGTAGGGTCCGTCGGCGCGCACCCAGCGCAGCCCGAATCCCGGATAGCTGTCGTAGAACGATTCCGGGGCGATCACCGCCCACAGTCCGGTGACCAGGCCGGTCGCGGTGAGCACCCCCAGCATGATGAGCAGGGCGATCCAGCGCCGCCGGTTGATCTCCAGCCGCATGCTGATCCGCACCCCGTCACCGGTGCCGCGCAACGAGATCCGCACAGGCCCTCCCACCCTCGCCGAATCACTGTGCTGTCACCGTAATTCGGGCGGGGGTGAGGGGCAAGCCTGTGGCTAGATCTGCTCCATCTTCAGGTCGTCCTGACCCCAGTAGGCGCGCATCTTGATGATCTTGCCTTCGTCGTTCAGCTCCATCACGTCGATGGGCGCCAGGGTCATGCGGTGCCCGTTGGACACGGTGACCAGGGTGAAGTGGGCCGCGACGTGGTTGCCGGCCACCTTGACGGTGTGCAGCTCGGTCTCGCGCTCGAGGTTCTCCAGCGCCTTGTACAGCTCGCCGATGGCCTCGTGGCCACGACGTTCGGGGCTGCCGATCGGGTCCTCGATCACGGCGTCCTCGGCGTACAGGTCGAGGATCGCCGAGGTCGGGCCGGTCGCGACCAGCTTCACGTACTGCTCCACGACATCCCGGGGCTGCGCTGCCATAGGGGTTCTCCCATCAGAATTGAAACGTGTTCTATTGCGGAGACTAGCAGCCGGAGCGGCGGAAAGAACCCCGCTGCCTCACCCTGTGGAACACCGCGGGCATCACAGTGCGATGCGGTCCTCGCCCGTGTAGACGTTCATGGTTTCACCACGCAGGAAACCGACCAGGGTCAGGCCGGAATCGGCGGCCAGATCCACCGCCAGCGAGCTGGGGGCCGACACCGCGCCCAGCACCGGAATGCCCGCCACGACGGCCTTCTGGACCAGCTCGAAAGAGGCGCGGCCACTCACCATGAGGATGAGATCGCGTGCGGGGAGCCGATTCTCGCGCAAGGCCCAGCCGACCAGCTTGTCCACCGCATTGTGCCGGCCGATGTCCTCGCGCACCGCCACGGCCTCGCCGTCCGCGGTGAACAGGCCCGCGCCGTGCAGGCCGCCGGTGGCGTCGAAAACCTGCTGGCGGGATCGGAGTTCGGCCGGGAGCTTGGCGAGGGTGTGCACATCGACGCGGGGCGCGCCCGCCGGGATCTCGTGGCGGATGCGGGTCCGGATCTCGTCCAGGGCCGTCTTCCCGCACAGGCCGCACGAGCTGTTGGTCAGGAACGGCCGGGGCTGGATCGGCACCGGATTCCGCAGCTGGATGTCGAGGACGTTGTAGGTGTTCTGCCCGTTCTCGTCGGTGCCCGCGCAGTAGCGGGCGCTGACGATGTCCTCGGCGGTGTCGATGACGCCCTCGGCGTAGAGGAAGCCGTGCACCAGATCGATGTCCGCGCCCGGGGTCCGCATGGTGACCGTCAGTGACTGCCCGCCGGTGCGGATCTCCAGGGGCTCCTCGACGGCCAGGGTGTCCGGCCGGGTGATGGTGCCGTTCGGGGAGATGCGCAACGTGCGGCGGCGTGCGGTGACTCGGCTCATGCGGGGCCCCGGTTCATGCGGTGACGTGGGTGTGCGGTTCGAAACGGATGGTGACGGCCTTGGAGACGGGCGTGTTGGAGCGTTTCGCCACGTGGTCCAGGGGGATCAGGGGGTTGGTCTCCGGATAGTAGGCGGCGGCATTGCCGCGCGGGGTCGGGTAGCCGACCAGCCGGAACCCGGCGACGCTGCGCTCGCTGCCGTCCTCGAACTCGGAGACGACGTCCACCAGGTCGCCCTCGGCGAATCCGAGCGCGGTGATGTCGGCGGGGTTGACCAGCACCACCCGGCGGCCGTTGTGGATGCCGCGGTAGCGGTCGTCGAGGCCGTAGATGGTGGTGTTGTACTGGTCGTGGCTGCGCAGGGTCTGCAGGATGAGGCGGTCCGCGGGGACGGGCAGCCAGTGCAGGTCGTTGACCGCGAAATTGGCCTTGCCGGTGGCGGTGCGGAACTCGCGGGCGTCGCGCGGCGGGTGCGGCAGCTGGAATCCGTTGCGGCCGCGCACTTTCGCGTTGTAGTCGGCGCAGCCGGGCACGACCTGCGCGATGGCGTCGCGGATCCGGTCGTAGTCGCGGCGGAACGCGCCCCACGGGACCTCGTGCTCGGGTCCGAACAGCTCCTGGGCGAGCTCGCACACGATGGCGACCTCGCTGCGCAGCTGATCGCTGACCGGGGTCAGGCGGCCGGTCGACAGGTGCACCATGGACATGGAGTCCTCGACCGAAACCTGTTGGCGCACACCGTCCTGGACGTCCTCATCGGTGCGGCCCAGCGTCGGCAGGATCAGCGCGGTGCGTCCGTGCACCACGTGGCTGCGGTTGAGTTTCGTCGAAACCTGCACGGTGAGAGCGCACGTGCGCAGCGCGGCCTCGGTGACCTCGGTGTCGGGGGTGGCGGAGACGAAATTGCCGCCCATGCCGAAGAACACCTTGCCGCGGCCGTCGCGCATGGCGCGGATGGCGTTCACGGTGTCGAAGCCGTGGGTGCGGGGGCTGGTGATGCCGAATTCGCGGTCCAGGGCGGCCAGGAAGGGTTCGGGCATCTTCTCCCAGATGCCCATGGTGCGGTCGCCCTGCACATTGGAGTGGCCGCGCACCGGGCACACGCCCGCGCCGGGCTTGCCGATCATGCCGCGCAGCAACAGGAGATTGGTGGCCTCCTCGATGGTGGCGACGCCGTGCACCTGCTGGGTCAGGCCCATGGCCCAGCAGATGATGGTCGACTTCGACTCGGCCAGCAGCGTCGCGGTGCGGTCGAGGTCGTCGCGCGTCAGCCCGGTGGCTTCGACGACCGTGTCGAGATCGACGGCGCGCATGTGCTTCTCGTAGTCGGCGAAGCCCGCGGTGTGCGCGTCCACGAAGGCGCGGTCCACCACGGTGCCGGGCGCGCGGTCCTCGGCGTCGAACAGCAGCTTGGCCAGGCCCTGGAACAGGGCCATATCGCCGCCCAGGCGGATCTGCAGGAAGTCGTCGGCGATGCTGATGCCGCCGGTGAAGCCCTTGACGGTCTGCGGGTCCTTGAAGCCGATGAGGCCGGTCTCGGGCAGCGGGTTGACCGCGATCACGGTCGCGCCGTGCGCCTTCGCCTCACCCAGCGCCGACAGCATGCGCGGGTGGTTGGTGCCCGGGTTCTGGCCGGCCACGATGATCAGGTCGGCCTTGGTGAAGTCATCGACGGTGACCGAGCCCTTGCCGATGCCGATCGAGCTGACCAGGGCGGTGCCCGAGGACTCGTGGCACATGTTCGAGCAGTCGGGCAGATTGTTGGTGCCGTAGGCGCGGACCAGCAGCTGGTAGAGGAAGGCGGTCTCGTTGGCGGTGCGGCCGGAAGTGTAGAAGACGGCCTCGTCGGGGGAGTCGAGGCCGCGCAGGGCGTCGGCGATCAGGCGGTAGGCGTCGTCCCAGGCGATGGGGGAGTAGTGGGTGCCGCCCTCGCGCAGCACCATCGGATGGGTGAGGCGGCCCTGTTGGCCGAGCCAGTAGCCGGATTTGCCGGCCAGGTCGTCGAGGGAGTGGGCGGCGAAGAATTCGGGGGTGACCGTGCGCAGGGTCGCCTCCTCGGCGACGGCTTTCGCGCCGTTCTCGCAGAACTCGGCGGGGCGACGCCGACCGGTCGGTTCCGGCCAGGCGCATCCCGGACAGTCGAAGCCGTGGCGCTGATTCACCCGGGTCAGCGTGCGCGCCGTGCGCACCACGCCCATCTCCTCGACGGCGCGCTCGAGTGCGACGGTGACCGCCTTGACTCCTGCGGCCTCGGTCTTCGGAGCGGTGACCTGGAGCGCGGACTCGTCGATATCGCTCACAGGCGCGGCTCGATGCATGGTGACGATTGTCCTCTCGGCGCGATGGAGCGTCCCAGTCGGTCATCGCCATCGTAGGGCGCGGTACCTGAGACCCAGCGGACCGGTCGGTCCCGAGTGTGAACAGGCGTGATCGCCACAGCGATAGACAGGGCGGCGGGGGCGCGGTTGGCCTTACCATCGAACAAGCGAGGTCACGCCGAATGAGTACTTCACTGAATTCCACTCGGCGTGCTGGTGGGGACCGGCACGCGAAACTGGCCCGCGCGGTGAGATTTTCACCCCGGACCTTACACCTTGTTCTCCTGCTCGCAGCGCTCCTGGCGCTCGGGCTCCCGGCCGGAATCGGTTGGGCCAACCCGGGAATCAGCGCCCCGGCGCCGATCACCACCACCGTCCCGCAGCCCGCACCCCAGGGCGGCCCGCCGGTGAAAGTCGCGCCTACCACGACGAATCCACCGAGATGCGCCGTCGCCGAGAACTGCGGCGGCGACACCAAGAAGCAGCAGTGCGGCCACAGCTGTGACGACACGGGCACCCGCGACGGCTGCGGCGCCGACTGCAACAAGCCCGTGTTATGCGATGACGGCACTTCGAAACCCGCGTCGGGCGTGTGCCCGTCGAAGAGAATCACGTACTGCTGGGACGGTTCGGTCCAGCCGCCGAGTGGCGAGTGCCCTCAACGCCCGACCTGCCCGGATGGTTCGCAGAAACCCGCGACCGGGGACTGCCCGACGAAGTGTCCGGACGGTTCGACGAAGCCCGCGGGCGGGGAGTGTCCGACCAGGTGCCCGGACGGTTCCTGGAAGCCCGCCGGTGGGTCGTGTCCGACACCCGAGAAATGTTCGGACGGCACGACCAAGCCCGCCGGGAGCACCTGCCCGCCACCGGTGACATGCAAAGACGGTTCGACCAAACCCCCGAATCGTGACTGTCCCACCACGAATCCTCCGATCACGTGCTCGGACGGATCGGTCAAACCGGCGAACGGCGATTGTCCGACCACCCAGCCACCGAGATGTCCCGACGGTTCGGTCAAGCCCCCGAACGGTCAATGCATCACCGGCGGCGGCAATCCGCCGCCCATCACCTCGGTGACGACCGCCGTACCGCCGCCGCCGTCCCCGACCACCACCGCACCGCCCCCGACGACCGACACCACACCGCCGACCACCGAGACCAAGCCGCCTGCGGCTCCGCAGGTTTCCGGACTGCAGCTCAATCCGCCCGCGGTCCCGCCCGGCGCGCCCGTGGTGGCCAGCGGCAGCGGGTGTGATCCCGGTGCGGCGGTGCGACTTTCGATCAGCGGAGCCGCCGCGGCCGACACCACCGCCGGCGCGGACGGCGGGTTCCAGGCCACGCTCACCACCGGGTGGACCGAGATCGGTCAGCACGAAGTGACCGCGGAGTGCGGCAGGAAACTGGCCGCGCCCCTGGACATCGTGCTGGTCAGTCAGGTCGGCGGCGGCGCGGCGACCATGACGGTGCTGGTGTTCTTCCTGCTCATCGGCGGCTGGTTCTACGGCCACCGGATGCTCTCCCATCTCCCCGCACGGAGGCCCCGATGAACGAACGCACCGCACCGCCGCTCACCGCGCGCGGTGCCCGAAGCACGCGGGGACCGGGCCGGGCGGTGTACGCCGGGCTGGCCGCGGTCCTATTCGCCCTCGCCGCATTGCTGTTCGCGGCCCCGCCCGCGAGCGCGGCGGTCGGGGTCAGCGCGACGGCCACGCTGGACGGGCGGGCCATCGGCGGCGCGGACGCCGGGAATCCGGTGCGCCTGGATCCCAAGAAGGTGTCCCTGGTCGTCGTCGAGGTGACCAACAAGTCGTCCGGTTCGGTGTCGATCCGGCGGGTCGACCTCGCCGGGCACGTGCTGGGACTGAACTTCTACTCCTACTCCACGACAGTCGAATTGACGGTGGGGGCGGGCAAGACCGAGAAACTCACCTACCGGCTGGATCCGGCCGGACTGGACGGGCAGGCGACCGGGCTGATCGGCTCGGACCTGACCCTCATCGGCCAGGACGGCAAGCCGTTGGCCGCCGTGCACACCGTCGTCGACGTGCGCGGGTCCCTGGCCTCGGTGTACGGACTGTTCGGGATCATCATCGCCGTCCTGACCGGACTCGCCATCGCCGACGCGGCCTTGACCGTTGCGCGCCACCGGCTCTCGGCCAACCGCTGGCAGCGCGGGCTGCGGCTGCTCGCACCCGGCATCGGCATCGGACTGATGATCGGGTTCACCGGGTCGGTGGCCCGGTGGTGGGTGCCGGGGACCGTGCTGTGGCTGTCACTGGCCGGGGTGCTGGCGGCCGTGTTCTTCCTGGCCGGGTACCTCTCGCCCACGCCACGGCAATCCGACGACCTCGGGCTGGATCCCGAAGATCTCGCCGCCGCACAGGAACTCGATGCCCGCGGCTTCCCCGCCGGGTCCGGCTCGCCCCTCGGTATCGGAGCGCCCGTCGGGATCGGTGCGTCGCAGGGCGGGGCGCCGCGCGGAATGGGTGTGCCGTTCGGCGGCGGGCAGCACGGGATGGGCGCACCCCAGGCGAGTGGCGCGCCGATGCCGTTCCCCGGCCCGCCCGAGCCGGAGCACCAGGCCGCGCCGGCGGGCCCGAATCCGCCCTACGGCGGCACGTTCCGCGACCTGAGGCCGGTCGGGCCGGGCGGCACCTATCCCGACCTCGATATCCGGCATCAGCCGTCCAGTGCGGCAACGGAATTCGTGCCCTACGGGCCCGCCGGGTCCGGCACGGCGGCGCAGCCCGGACCGGATGCGCCGCAGGGGCCGATGCGTGTCTTCCCGGGCGGCCCCGCCCCGGCGCCCACGCCCGATCCCGCCGCGTTCCAGAGCGGTGAGACGACCCGCATCTCGAAGTCCGGATTCGGCGGCGCGTACCCGGGCGGCGGGCCGCTGGCCTCCGCCATGCTGCCCGACACCGGCGAAAACGCCACCACCACGGCGCATTCCCCGCGGTCGGGTGGGCGGCCGGAGGTCGGAGCGGAGACGCTGCTGCCCTCGGGCGGGGCGCCCGCCCTCAGTGAGCCCGGTGGCGGGGCGGGCCCGGCCGGAACCGGTGAGCAGACTGTCGGGTATCCGGCGGGTGTGCAACGACCAGGCACGCCCGATCCCGACGACGAGCCGACGCTACGCAGTGACCCCGGCGGGCCCGGATTCCGGTCGGAGGGCACGGGGAGATGAGCGCGGGGAATCTCGGCGACGCCGATGTGGCGCGCGTGCGGGCCGCGCTGCCCGGGTACGAGATCGGCGGGCAGATCGGGCGCGGCGGATGCGGGGTGGTGCTCGCCGGGGTGCACCGCGGACTGCACCGGCGGGTCGCCATCAAACAGATCCCGCCGCACTTCGCCGACGATATGCAGGTGCGGCGGCGCTTCGTCGACGAGGCGCGGGTGATGGCGGCGCTCGACCACCCGCACGTGGTGCCGGTCTACGACTACATCGAACACGACGACCTGTGCCTGCTGGTCCTCGAATACCTGCCCGGCGGGACCGTCGAGAACCGGTTCATCACCGCGGGATTCGAGGCCACCGCCGCGGTCGCGGTCGCGCTGTCCTGCGCGGCCGGACTGGACGCCGCGCACCGCAGCGGCATCCTGCACCGCGACGTCAAACCCTCCAACCTGATGTTCGCCGTCAACGGGGCACTCAAACTCACCGATTTCGGCATCGCCAAGATCGTCGGCGGCGAGGACACCCTGGTCACCAAGGCGGGCGAGATCATCGGGACCCCCTCCTACATCGCCCCCGAACAGGTTCGCGGCCAAGGGCTCTCCCCGGCCACCGACGTCTACGCCCTGGCCACCATGCTCTACCAGCTCCTCTCCGGCGTCCTGCCCTTCCCGACCGGATCCGACGCGCTGGCCCTGCTCTTCGCCCACGCCTACTCCGACCCCGTCCCCCTCACCGAGGTCGCCCCCTTCGTCCCCCACCCCATCGCCGAGGCCGTCATGCGCGGCCTCGCCTCCGACCCGGCCGAACGCTACGACACCGCCGAAACCTTCGGCATCGCCATCGCCGAAACCGCCGCCCACTTCTGGGGCACGAATTGGCTCACCCCTGTGGGCATCCCGGTCATCGGCGCCGACACCATTGTCGCCGCGGCCACCGGCACCCCCCGCTCGGGCCCCGGCCCCCACACCCCACCCCCGATGCGCGGCCCCCAGGAACCGTTCACCCCGCAGCCCGGCCCCCGGATGCCCACCGGCCCGGGGATGCGAACCGGGCCGGGAACCATGCCACCGGGCACGCGCACCCGGGATGCCGGATCCGGTCCGATAACCCCTGGGCCGCAACCTGTCCGATCGCAGCGGCCGCCCGACGCCACTCGCGCGGCAACTCCCGCCGATCGACGCCTTGCGCCGACGATGCGGGCGGGGCAGGGCTCAGGACCCGCGCCCGGCGGGGCCCCTCCCTCAGGTCATGGTGGGCCGAGGCCCGGGGGACCGGTTCCCGGGCCGGGAGGTGGCGGAAGGAGGGACGAACGCGGGGCCGCGGGTCTCGGGTTCGGACCGACCCAGCCGATGGAGCGGGTTCGCCCCAGGGAGCCGATTCAGCACGGCGGGGTGCGGTTGGTGGAGGTGGCGCGGGCGGATCTGGTGGCGGTGCAGCAGGTGGTGACCTTGCCGTCGCCGCGGGTTCCGTTCCTGGTGGCGGGGCTGCTGGCGGTGGTGACCGGCGGGGCTGCGGTGCTCGGGGTCGGGGCCGTCGGGCGGGAGGCGCCGCCGGTGGGGATGGTGCGGATCGGCGGGGTCGATCCGGCCGCCGAGACGGTGGTGCTGGATCTATCCAAGCCGGTGCCGATCACGGTGTCGGGCGGGTCGGCCGATGGCGCGAAGCTGTCGGTGAATGTGCTCGGGCTGCGGGCCGGAGGCGAGGAGACGGCGCTGGCCGCAGGCGCGGGGGAGGTGGCCACGCCGGTGAACCGGTATGTCCTCGCCGGGCGGCTGACCGGGGAATTGTCATTGTCCCGCAATGGGTCCGAGACGGCCGCCTATCGGTTCGGGGTGCGGACACAACAGCCCGCGACCACCACGGCCACCGGTGTCGGGCTGGCGTTGCTGCTGTTGTTCGCGGCGGCCTACGCCGAATCGAACGCGCGGACGCTGCGGCGCGGGAGCGCCCGGTTCGTGTCGACCGTCGGGTTGGCAATCAGTATGGGACTGCTGGGGGTGGCGGCCGTCGGCGCGGCATGGGTGCTGCTCGGGCGGGAACCCACCCTGCTCGGCGTGATCGCCTGTGCCGCAGGCGGTGCGGTGACGGGGCTGGCGCTCGCGGCCGGGTGCAGACGGGTCGGGAAACGGTACCGCTACGTGCGGGTGCAGCGACTACGGGAGCGCGCCTGAAGATCGCGGGCCGCCGCGAACAGGTTCGGATGCGGGACACAGCGCCTCGACGGTAATGGTGAGCCCGGAAATCGGCGATATAGGCACGAGCGCGGCGCGATCGGCGGCCGCGCAGGGGAAGGGGTGGGAGCATGGCTGGTCGGCCGGTCATCGAGATCCGCGAATGGGGACGGCCCGCGCGGCGGCGCATGCTGGACGGGCCCATCGTGTTCGGACGCGACGGCAGCCACGAGGTGCTCGCCGACGGCGGGGTGTCCCGGCAGCACCTGCGGCTGGTGCCCACACCGACCGCGCTGTCCGTGGTCGACCTGGGAAGCCGCAACGGCACCACCGTCAACGGGGTGGCGTTGACCGGGCGGCGCGAACTGATGACCGGCGACGTGGTGCGGCTGGGACGCTGCGAGATCCTGGTGCTGCACATGCCCACCGCCGAACCCGACGGCTTCGACGGATCCGAGACCGTGCTCGGGCCCTCCGGCGTGATTCCGCGGCCGCCCGGCGCGGAACCCACCCCGCCGCCCGGCTGGGTGGCGGTCGCCAACCGGGTCCTCGGCCTCGACCCGACCGGGCAGCGGAACCTGTTCCCGGCCTTCACCGAACTGCCCAGCCGGATCCCGCTGCGGGTCTGGCAGGGCGCGCGCGTGCTGAGCATCACCGCGTATCTGGCCTTGATCGTCACGCTGTTCGTGCGGCCGGCGGGCGGGCTGTTCGTGTTCTTCAAGATCGTGGTGCCGCTGCTGCCCGGGCTGTTCCTGATCGCACCGGGGTTGTGGCGCAACACCTGTCCGCTCGCCGCCACCAATCAGCTGCCCCGGCTACTGCGCTTCACCCGCGGGGCCACGGCACCGGCCTGGTTGCAGCAGCGCGGGTATCTGATCGCGGTCGCCCTGTTCTTCGGCATCGCCGGATCCCGGGTCGCCGGACTGGATCGCAGCGGAATCGCCACGGGCATAGTGCTTTCCACGGTGCTGCTGGCCGCGTTCACCGGCGGCATCGCGTTCAAGGGCAAGAGCGGGTGGTGCTCCAGCATCTGCCCGCTGTTCCCCTTGCAGCGCGCCTACGGGCAGACGCCGTTCGTCACCATCGCCAACAACCACTGCCAGCCGTGCCTGGGCTGCGCCAAGAACTGCTTCGACTTCAAACCGCGCGCCGCCTACCAGGCCGATATGGCCGACCCGGATCCCGGCTGGAGCGCGCCGCGCAAACTGTTCGCCGCCGCGCTGCCCGGATTCGTCCTCGGATTCATGGTGCTGACCGGGTATCCGGGTGTTGCTGTGCCGCAACGGTATCTGGCGCTCGGGGCGGCCGTGCTGGTCGCGGTGGGCGTCTACTTCGCGGTCGAGGCGCTGACCGGGGTGAGCGCGGCCGTGCTGTCGGCGGTGTACGCGGCCATCGCGTTGAACGGCTTCTACTGGTTCGCGGGGCCGGTGCTGCTCGGGGCGTTCACCACCGTCACCGGTGTCGGGGGAGTGGCCTGGCTGCGGTGGCCGATCAGCCTGTTCGTCCTGGCGGCGACGCTGCTGTTCCTGGCGCGTACCCGGGTCGGTGAACTCCAGTACGCGCTCACCACCGGGGCGCGCACCGAACCCGTGCTGCTGCCGTTCCCACGCCCACGCGAGGCCGAGAAGACCACGGTTCCCGGCGCTTCGGTGGAGTTCGACGGCCGCACTGTGGCCGCCGAGATCGGCGTCAGCCTGCTCGATCTGGCCGAGAAGGCGAACCTGCCGCTGGAGTCGGGCTGCCGCATGGGCGTCTGCGGCGCGGATCCGGTCGCCATCCTCGAGGGCGGCGAGAAACTGTGCGCACCGACCGGTGACGAGCAGAACACCCTGCGCCGACTGGGATTCGCCGACAACACCCGCATGGCCTGCTGCGCGCGGATCAACGAAGGCGGCGTGCGCGTCTCGCTCACCCCGCAGCCCGGCCGCGCCACCGGCGACCGCCCCGCCCATTTCGACCGCTCCCTGGTGAGCCTGGTCGTCATCGGCACCGGCATCGCAGGCGTCACCGCCGCCGACTTCCTGCGCCGCGGCCACCCCGACTGCGAGATCCACCTGGTCGGGCGGGAATCCCACGACTTCTACAACCGCATGGGCATCTCCCGGCTCATCCCCGGCCGCTCCGCCATGCAGGGGCTGTATCTGCAACCCGAGCAGTGGTACGAGGACCACCGGATCACGCCGTGGCTGAATACTCTTGTCACACACCTGGATCCGCGTGCGCGACGAGTGCACCTCGGTACCGGCGATGTGCTGCCCTACGACCGGCTGATCCTCGCCACCGGCGCGTCGGCCGCGCTGCCCGAGATCGAGGGCCTGCACCGGCCGGGCAGTTTCGTGCTTCGGGAGGCCGGGGACGCGCTCGACATTCGGGCCTATGCCCAGCAGCGGTCGTGCACCCGTGCCGCGGTCGCGGGCGGCGGCCTGCTCGGACTCGAGGCGGCGTACGCGCTGCATCAGCTGGGTTTGCGGGTCACCGTGCTGGAGCGCGGTTCCCGGCTGTTGAGCAAGCAGCTCGACGCGCGCGCCTCCGTCATGGTCGCCGACCACCTCACGCGGGCGCGGATCGAAGTCCGGTACCGGGCCGAAACAGCCGCGCTGACAGGCGATTCCGGTCGCAGTGGACCCGGCGGCCCGGGTGGATCCGCGGCCGACCGGCGCCGGGCGGACCCCGTTCGCGGTGTCGTTCTGAAAGACGGCACCGTCCTGCCCTGCGAGGTCTTCCTCACCGCCACCGGCATCAAACCCAACACCGACTTGGCCGTGCGCGCCGGAATCCCTTGCCGTCGCGGCATTCTCGTGGACGACCGGATGCGTACCGCCGCGCCCGACGTGTACGCCGCCGGCGACGTCGCCGAACACCGTGACCGCGTCCTCGGCCTGTGGCCCATCGCGGCCGAACAGGCGCGGGCCGCCGCCGTCAACGCGCTCGGCGGACAGCAGGTGCTCACCGCGGAGACACCCGCCACCATCCTCAAGGGCGTCGGCCTGGAACTGTTCAGCATCGGCCGGGTCGAACCCGAGCAGCAGGACGAGGTGATCGTCGTCGACGGGTCGCCGCGGCCCTCCTACCGTCGCCTGATCCTGTCCCAAGGCCGGGTGATCGGCGCGATCGTCCTCGGCCACCACCCGACCGATGTGGCCGCCGCCCAGCAGGCCGTCCGCGCCCGCCTCGCGATCCCGCCGAACGCGCGCGACGCCCTCCAGCGCGGGGACTGGTCAGCGCTGCAATGAGATTCACGCCGTGCGGTAGGTGAGCACCCGCTCGCCGATCCGCAGGCTCCAGCCCGCCTTCAACTCCATCGGCTGCTGACCCACTCGAACCCAGTCCGCCGCACCGGGCGCCGCCACATAGGTGCCGCCGGGTGTGCCCGCGTCCCGGACGAACACCTGTCCCTTCTCGACGAACACGCGCGCGTGCACCCGGGACACGTGGCGGTCGCGCGCGATCACGATGGGCGAGGCCACCGCCCGACGCACCGCCTCGTCGATCATCGGATCGCGCCCGATCACATACGGGCGATCCAGCGGATAGGTCTCCCCCTCCGCGCTCGTGAGCGACGCGCCCGGACCCGCCAGCGTGGACGTGGACGGCGGACCGCCCGCTGCCCGCGTCTCGGCGACCTCGGGCTCCGAAACATAGGCGGCCGTCGGCGGCTGATCCTCCGGATCCGGGCGATCATCCCGCCGCTCGGCGGGCTGCGACGGGGCCGTGGGCTTCTTCGTCATGTCCGGGCCACCGGCTCGCGGAGTCGTCGCCGCGTTCCGGGGATGCACCGGCCCGGCTTTGGGCATCGAATCGGCCGTCGACGGGGAAACCGCCCGTGCACGATCGGCTTCCGCGCCCGCCGCGGGGGTGAAGCCGGTCTGCGACGGCGTGGGTGTGACCCGTCGGGTCACTTCCACATTCGCCCCGGAACCCGGCCCCTGCGCGTGCGGGGTAGGTGGCGCGGCGGCGTGCTGAGTGGGAGGCGGTATGGACCCGCGCTGGATGGCAGGGCTCGATGCCGAGGCGGGACCGGACGCGACGACCGGACCCGATGGGAGTTGTGCCGCCGGGCCGGATTTGGCCGGGGGCCGCTGATCGGGGGCGCGGTTCTGCGGGGGAGCGGAGTCCTGTGCGGGAGCGTGCGCCGCTTTCGCGGGTGAGTCGCGGCCGCGCTGGGAGGGGACTCCGGAGACGGGCGCGTGCAGGACTACGCCGCCGCCGGGCACGACGCCCGCGCGCAGGTCGCTGTGCGGGGTCTCGCCGGTCGCGCCGTCGGCGGACAGGGTCAGACGGCGGACCGGGTCCTGAATGATCTCGTCGGCCCAGGTCATGGCCCGTTGGCCGGAGAGGACGCGGTGGCCCTCGGGGCCGTCGACGGTGGCGGTGACCGAGCCGCGCAGCAGGATCAGGATGCCGCCCGCGGTGGGGGCGACCACGCCGAAGGCCGGGGGCTGGGCGGTGCTGCTGGTGAAGACGGTGGCGGCCAGGCGCTGGGCGATCGCCATGCCGGGGTCGGCCGCGTTCGCGGCGGTCTCGGCCGCGCCGAGGATGCGGTCCGTGGACGGGCTCTCGCCGTGTAGGACGATCACCACGTTTCCGAACCGGGCGACCAGCCCGGCCCCGGGTATCACCCCGACCGTCGTCGGAATCCGACCCATCCGCGCCTCCCTCTGCCCGCGCCTCTCCCCGCGCTCGGAACATCGCAGCCAAGCATATGACCGTTCCACACTCGTGCATATGGCCGGACCACAGCCGTGTATCCGGCAGGTCCGCAAGCCGATTGCAGCGACACGTGATCGGCGGATCGCCACAATGCGGCACGAAGCAGCAATCCGAGGGCCAGGATCGAGGCATCGTGCCGGGGCATTCGGCCCCGGCGGCACCCGATGAGGACCGAACCATGACGGGCTCGATCATCAGGACCACCACCGCCTCGGCGGCCACCCTCGCCACCGTCGCCGCGCTCGCCGCACTGGCCGCTCCCGCCGCGGCCACCGGCACCCGGGTCGGCATCGATCCGGGCATCAGCTTCGGCCCGGCCACCAACTACGGGACCGGTTGCTCCTATGACATCGACGGGATCGTCGACGACCCGGTCACCCCGGTCGTGTTCTACGACAACAGCGTTCCCTTCGCCGTCGCCAACCCCTCCGGCTCGCTGGCACAGGCCCGCTGGACGCCCACCACGCCCGGACCGCACCGCCTCCAGATCTGGCAGCGCCACGCCGATTCCCCGGACGTCTTCCCTTATGTCGACATCCAGGTGGGCACCGGACTGCCCACCGGCTCCGGCTGCGCCGTCCCCGGCTGACCGCCTCGTTGCCTCTGGCTGACCCGACGCCGTCCTCGGCTGACCGCCACACTCCGCGCGGCACGTCCCGGCACACTCGTGCGGCACGTCCCGGAGGTCAGGTCACACGGACGGTTGGTGCGGACGTGCTTCGGGCGACTGGTGGAACTGAGGAAGCAGGTCTGCGGAGGCGCTGCGGACGGCGGCCGGGAGCTACACGAAGGCTGCCAGCGCTGCCGGTTCGGCGGCCTTGCGGTCGGTGTCGACCAGCCCGATCCGGGTCCGGCGGTCGAGCAGATCGGATTCGTCCAGCGCGCCCTCATGGCTGACCGCGTAAGCGAATTCGGCCCCGGTGACATCCACGCCGGGGGCGACCTCCGCCGCCAGCGTCGGATGCTGGCGCGACAATTCCAGCACCGCGGCCGCCTCGCTGCCATAGCGCTCGACCAGCCGCGGCGGGGCCTCGATGGCGTCGCGTTCCGCACCGGAGACCGCGCCCACCAGCGGCAGCGCGCGAGTGCGGCACGGTGCGGCGGCGAGCCGCGCGTGTCCGACGGCCGCGTCCACCGCGTCCTCGGCCATCTTCCGGTAGGTGGTGAGCTTGCCGCCGACCACGGTGATCACGCCGGTGGGGGAGGTCAGCACCGCGTGCTCGCGGGAGATGTCGGCGGTGCTGTCGTCGCCGGTGCGCAGCAGCGGCCGCAGGCCCGCGAAACTGCCGCGGATATCGCTGCGGCGCAACGGCTCCCGCAGCACGGTGTTGACGGTGTCGAGCAGGAAGTCGATCTCACCGTCGGTGGCGTGCGGGACGTCCGGCACCGGGCCGGGCGCCTCCTCGTCGGTGAGGCCCAGGTACACGCGGTTGTGCGCGGCCGGGAACGCGAAGATGAAACGGCTGGTGCTGCCGGGGATCGGCACGGTCAGCGAGGCGGTCAGGCCGCCGAACGCGGCCGCGTCGAACACCAGGTGGGTGCCGCGCGAGGGCCGCAACTCGATGCTCGGATCCACCTGATCGGCCCACACGCCGGTGGCGTTCACCACCGAACGCGCTGTCACGGACAGGGTTTCACCGGTCAGCGTGTCCCGCAGCGTGGCCGAGGTGCCGGTGACGTCGACGGCCTCGACCCGGGTCAGCACCGTCGCGCCCTCCCGCGCCGCGGTGCGGGCGATGGCCATCACCAGTCGCGCGTCGTCCACCAGTTGCCCGTCCCAGGCCAGCAATCCGCCGCGCAGCCCGGACCGCCGCACCGTCGGGGCCAGCCGCAGCGCCTCCGCGGCCGCCACCCGTCGCGAGCGCGGCAGCACCGAGGCCGGGGTCCCGGCGGTCCGGCGCAGCACGTCACCGGCCAGGAATCCGGTGCGCACCAGCAGTTTCTGCGCCGTGCCGATGCTCGGCAGCAGCGGCACCACCTGCGGCAGCGCCCGGGTCAGGTGCGGGGCGGTGCGGGTGAGCAGGATGTCGCGTTCGACCGCGCTCTCGTGCGCGATCCCGACCCCGCCGCTGGCCAGGTACCGCAGCCCGCCGTGCACCAGCTTGGAGCTCCAGCGGCTGGTGCCGAACGCGAAGTCGTGCTTCTCCACCAGGACCGTGCGCAGCCCGCGCGCCGCCGCGTCCAGCGCCACACCGACACCGGTGATGCCGCCGCCGATCACCAGCAGGTCGATCGTGGACCCGTCGCCCAGCGCGGTCAGTTCCCGCTGCCGCCGCTCGCGATTGAGCGCGGAACTGGACGGAGCTGAATTGCTGGTCATGTCAGGGCCTTTCGTAGCGGTGTCGATGGAAGGGAATGAGTCCGTGGCGTCGCGCCGCCGGAGCGCCGATCCGTCCGTGCCGCCGACGCCCGTCCCGTGCCCGCGCCGACCCGGTCCACATGGACGGAATCGGTTCGCGGGCGCGGGATTCGGTCGCCGGACGCGTTCATCGTGGGCCGCAGTCGCCGGGGGCGGGGGCGAGGTAGCCGTGCAGGGCGTGGGTCAGTTCGGCGTCGAGGTGGTCGCTGTCGACCACCCCGGCGAAGGCGGACGCGGACTGGACCGCGGATTGGGCGATGAGCAGGAGCATGGCGGCCAGGTGCGCCGGATCGCCGTCGCGAATCGAGTTGTCGGCCTGGCCTTCCCGGATGCCTCCGGCGAACAGGTCGATGAGGGCGCGCTGGTTGCGGCCCAGGCGTTCGAAGACGTAGGTCTGCATCACGTCGGCGTCGGCGCGGAAGATCTTGGCGAACAGCGGGTTCCGCCGGATCATGGAGCCGCCGCCGACGATCGCGCCGACCAGGCGTTCCCGGGCCGTGCCGGTGCTGGGGGCGGTGTCGGCGACGATCTCGCGCAGTTCCCGCACCAGCAGGTCGGCCACCAGGGAACCGGTGTCGGGCCAGCGCCGGTACACGGTGGGCCGGCTGACGCCCGCGCGGCGGGCCACCTCGGTCAGGGTGGTGCGCCGGACGCCGAATTCGGCCACGCAGGCGCGCGCCGCGTCCAGGATCGCCCGATCGACGGCGGAAGATGGTTCGGTAGAGCTCATGGTTGCCACCATGGGAGAGTAGTTGCCGTTACTGCTTGACATTCTATGTCACACTGTAACGCATGGTCGACACACAAGCAGCTTCCGCATCCACTGCGAACTCGGGCGAGCCGCAGGTCCGCCCGAGTATGGTGTGGGACGCCTGGGGCTCCCCGGCCGGACACAAACCACTGTCCGAGCAGATCCGGGGACTGCTCACGCAGGTTTTCGGGGTGTCCGGCGAGCCGGTGACCCGTCGCGATGAGGGCGACGTGCCGCTGCGCGCCTCCGCACTCACCCCGGACCAGCACGCCGGGCTCGTCGCGGTGGTCGGAGCCGAGCACCTCTCCATCGACCACCGCGACCGGCTGCTCCGCGCCGGCGGCAAATCCACCCCCGACCTGCTGCGCCGCCGCGCCGACGGGGAACAGGACGCGCCCGACGCCGTCGTCTTCCCCGCCGATCACGACCAGGTCCTCGCGGTCCTGAAGTACTGCGCCGCCAATGCCATCGCGGTCGTCCCCTTCGGCGGCGGCACCAGCGTCGTCGGCGGCCTCGACCCCGCGCGTGGCGGCTTCGGCGCCGTCCTCGCCCTCGACCTGCGCCGCCTCGACACCCTCACCGACGTCGACCCGATCAGCGGCACCGCCACCCTCGGCGCGGGCCTGTCCGGTCCGCAGGCCGAGGAACTGCTTGCCCGCCACGGCCTTTCGCTCGGCCACTTCCCGCAGAGCTTCGAATACGCCACCATCGGCGGCTTCGCGGCCACCCGGTCCTCGGGCCAGGCCTCGGCCGGGTACGGGCGTTTCGACGACATGATCCAGCGCTTCCGGATCGCCACCCCCGCGGGCGATCTCGACCTGGGCCGCGCCCCCGCCTCCGCCGCGGGACCCGATCTGCGCGAACTGTTCTCCGGCTCCGAGGGCGCGCTCGGCATCATCACCGAGGTCACCCTGCGCGTGCACCCGATCCCCGAGACCACCGGCTACCAGGCCTGGTCCTTCCCGGACTTCACCACCGGCGCCAACGCCCTGCGCGCGGTCATCCAGGCCGGGGCCGCCCCGACCGTCATGCGGCTGTCCGACGAGGCCGAGACCGGCCTGAACCTGGCCCGCGCCGGGGACATCGGCGGTGCGGCCGTCGGCGGCTGCCTCGCAGTCACCACCTTCGAGGGCACCGCCGCGCACGTGACCGCCCGCAGCGCCGAGGCCGCCGCCCTGCTGGCCGCCGCCGGCGGCACCGCGCTGGGCGAGGCCCCGGCCAAGGACTGGGAGCACGGCCGCTTCGCCGCTCCCTACCTGCGGGACGCGCTGCTGGACGTGGGCGTGCTGTGCGAGACCCTGGAAACCGCCACCACCTGGAGCAATCTCGCCAACCTGAAGGAGCGGGTGACCGCGGCGCTGGTCGAGGCGCTCGGCCAGCCGGCCCTGGTCATGTGCCACATCTCGCACACCTACCCGACCGGCGCGTCGCTGTACTTCACCATCGTCGCCAAGCAGGCCGAGGACCCGATCGCGGGCTGGGCCGTGGCCAAGAAGGCCGCGGGCGACGCCATCGTGGCCGCCGGCGGCACTATCACCCACCATCACGCCGTCGGCGCGGATCACCGCCCGTGGATGACCGACGAGGTCGGTGACCTAGGCGTGCAGGTGCTGCGCGCGGTGAAGAACGCGGTCGACCCCACCGGAATCCTCAACCCTGGGAAGCTGATTCCGTGAGAACCATCCGCTCCATCGCCCTGGTGACCAACCCGCTGTCCGGGCACGGCAAGGGCGCGCTGGTCGCCGTCGAGGCGGCCAACCGGTTCGCCGAGTTCGGCGTCCAGGTCACCGAGATCCTCGGCGACTCCGCCGCCGACACCGAGCGGCTGGTCCGCAAGGCCCTGGCCGATCCGGACGCCCGCCCCGACGCCGTCGTCGCCGCGGGCGGCGACGGCCTGGTCGGCGTCGTGCTGCAGGCCCTGGTCGGCACCGGCGTCCCGCTGGGCCTGATCCCCGGCGGCACCGGGAACGACCTGGCCCGCGAACTCGGCGTCCCCGACGAGACCGCCGCCGCGGTGGCCACCATCCTGGACGGCCGCACCCGCGCCATCGACCTCGGCACCGTCGAGACCGAGGAGTCGGGTCGCGCCGTCTGGTTCGCCACGGTCACCGGCACCGGCCTCGACGCCCGGGTCACCCTGCGCGCCAACGCCTTGCGCTGGCCCAACGGCCCGATGCGCTACACCGTCGCCGCCCTGCTCGAACTCGCGGGCAAGCTCGCGGTGCCGTACCGCATCGAACTGACCGGTTCCCCCGACCACCCGGACGGCACGGTCCTCGAACTCGACGCGGTCATGGTGGCGGTCGGCAACACCCGCACCTACGGCGGCGGCATGCTCATCACCCCCGACGCGGTCATCGACGACGGCCTCCTCGACCTCACCGTCGTCGGAGCCATGTCCCGCCTGGAAATGCTGCGCCTGCTCCCGACCCTGTCCTCCGGCAAGCGCATCGACCACCCGGCCGCGGTCCAGTACCAGGCCCGCGAGATCCGTCTCACCGCCCCGGGCGCACCCGCCACCGCGGACGGCGATCCGGCCGGTGTCCTCCCGGCGCTCTTCCGCGCCCACCCCGGCGTGCTGGACGTCCTCGTCCCCTGACACTCGCTGTGCCCCGTATCGGAAAGATATGGGGCACAGTGCGTATCGGTTGGGTTGACGTGGGCCGCCTCGCCGTCGATCGCAAGCCGGAACTCTCGGCCTGGATGCGCGCTCGAATCTCCGCGACACTCCGGCCATCGCCATGGACGGTGCGCACGCCGCCGGCGCGTGTGGCGTGCGTGGGCCGATCTGTCGGGGCGATCACGAACCCGAGCGCAATTCCCAACCCGGTGCCCAGCACGAGATACGCGATGACCTCGATCATGGCGCACCCCAAATATTCCAGGTCCCCGACCCGCGCCGCAGAATGCGTCGAAGCCGCACACCTGCCGGGCGGTCAGGTCGGTATCCGCGACTCCAAGCAGGCCCCGCACGGCCCGACTCTCCTCTTCCCCGGCCCCGCCTGGGACACCTTCACCGCCGCCGTGCAAGCGGGTGCCTTCGATCAATCCTGACCGATCGTCGGCCATGGTGCTCCCCGATTAGCAGGCGAAACGGTGACGCGGCGCACGTCGTCGGCCGCGACACCGCCGACCGGCTCACCAGATATCGGCTCGAACCCGGGGACATCCTGGTGGTCCGCAGCGCGCAAACCGACCCGGCCATCGTCACTGGTAGCCCAGGCCGAATGCTGATGGGCAACAACCTCATTCGACTCCGAGTTCGCGACATCACGCGAACCGACCCGGACTACCTGCTCGCCTGGCTGTCCAGCACCCGCGGCAAAGCTGACATCCTCGCTGCCACCACCGGCTCTGTCGTCCCGACGCTGAGCAAGCAGGCCCTCGGCAATCTGACCGTCACCCTGCCGCCCATTGCTGAACAACGCCGGATCGGTGCCGCCATGCGGGCCGTCGACGACCAGGTCGCCGACCTGCGAGCCCTGGCCGATGCCGCCGACAAGGCTCGGGTGTCGCTGGTAAATGGCCTGGTCACCGGGGTGGCGAGGCTGAAAGAGGCGCCAGGTCTGGGCAATTCGCCGGTGACCGAGCCACGTGATCACCACGCGGCCACTCTCGGGGTCCTCGCATCCAAGCTGTACCACGCGTAATGCGATTGCGGCCTGTCATCGTATTGCTCACGTGGCTGCCTCGGGCCCCTGATTCAAAGCTGTACGACATGTCGTACGACTGCGTTGTATCCTTGGTCTGCAACGTTCCCAGGTGAGGGGTGTCCAATGCCGTCGCTGCCTATATCGAAAGTCCGCGAGAATCTGTTCGGGCTGGTCAAGCAGGTCAATGACGACCACGACACCCTCACCGTGGTCACCAAGACCGGCGAGAACGCAGTCCTCGTTGCTGAGGCCGATTGGAACTCCCTCATGGAGACCCTTTTTGTGCTGCAGACCCACGGTGGCGTCGCACTGTTGAAGTCCGCGGCTGATGCTCGGGCGGGCCGCACGAGTGCGCACGCCCTCATCGAACCCGACGACGAATCCAACCTCGTTCCGGTCGGGGACGCTGCGGCCGAGCAGGAGGAGATCGCGACGATTCACCGCCTGCTGTCGGAGCTGATCAACAAAGGCGCCACGCGTGAACGCATCCGCAACCTAGTCGGCGAACTACAGGAGGCTCTCGACGAAGCGGGAGCGTGACCCGTGCCCGAGCGCAAGCTGACCTTCACTGCCCAAGGGTGGCGCAGTTACGAATCCTGGCTGACTCGTGATCGCCAGATATTGAAGGCCGCCAACCGATTGATCGCCGCCATCCTGGCCGACCCTTTCACGGGCATCGGCAAACCTGAGCCCCTACGTCACCATCTGGCCGGCCACTGGTCCCGGCGCATCACGCAGGAACACCGACTCATCTATTACGTCACCGACACTGAGATCGCGGTCGTGCAGGTCGGCGGTCACTACGACGACTGAGTCGGGAGTACTTTCGTGCCGCCGCCTCGCGCTTGCCCTGGCTCGGCCGTCAGACGGTCTCAGATGGAGCTCGGCGCGCTGGGCTTGCTGGTCCTCTGAGCCATGCGGTATTCAGGCCGGGCGGGCGATGAGCAGGTAGCCGGTCATCGGCCTGTTGGTGACCTCGCGCTGATCGACCGTGAGGCCGGCCCGCTCCAGCGCGGCACGGACCTCGGCGATCGGGCGTAGCGTGAATCCGTAAGGGGTGAACGGCATTTTCGCCATCGCGTCCGGGTCGCCGATGCCGATCACCAAGCGGCCCTTGGGCTTCAGGACGCGAGCCAGCTCGGCGCAGGCCGCGTCCAGCTCGGGAACGAAATAGATGGTGTTGCAGGTGATCACGGCGTCCAGCGAGTCGTCGGCCAGGGGGAGTTGGGTCAGCGATCCCTCGACCAGGCGCAATCGCTTGGAGGACACGTCGGCCGAGTACTCGGCGCGAGCCCGGGACAGCATGTCCGCGGAGAGCTCGACGCCGGTCACGGTGCCGGTGGTGCCGACTCGGCCCAGGAGCAGGGTGAGGCCGATGCCGCCGCCGAAGCCGATATCGGCGGCCGCGTCGGTGGGGGTGACCTCGGCGGCGGTGACCGCGGCCTCGATCAGGGGGCGGTTGCCTCGGTTGAGCATGCGGGCGACCACCTTGCCGAGGGTGCCGCTGGGGTGGCCCAGCTGGCCGGCGACCGTCGACATCAACCGTGTGACAATCGGATTCATGGATTTCAGGCTACCGGTCGGTTGCCTCGAAAGGGTTGTGTGACGACACGGACACGACTCCGGTCACGACGCGGGAACAATGTGTCCGACACAACGTGAATGCAACGAAACCTGGTCTACCCTGGCCCATTTGGCTCAGAACCTGAGAATTGGCCAAGGATCCGGGGGAATGCGCCGAAACGGCGGTAGGCTGGCCATCGAGGGCGGGGCTTTCGGTGTCCCTCATCCACCGAGAGCCCCGCCCTTCGGCTATCCAAAATCACCCCTGGGAAAAACCCGGTCGTTGGGCGATAATCCCAGCCCTTAGAATCACACGGTGACCAGCGCAGCCTCTGAGAACCCGCGTAATCGTGCCGATGCCCTCCCCAAGAGCTGGAACCCCAGCGACGTCGAGGCCGACCTGTACGAGCGCTGGGTAGGCGCCGGTTACTTCACCGCCGACCCGGGCAGCGCCAAGCCCGCGTACTCGATCGTGCTTCCCCCGCCGAACGTCACCGGCACCCTGCACATGGGCCACGCCCTCGACCACACCCTCATGGACCTGCTGACCCGCCGCAAGCGCATGCAGGGCTTCGAGGTGCTGTGGCTGCCCGGCATGGACCACGCCGGCATCGCCACCCAGACCGTGGTGGAGAAGCAGCTCGCCGTCGACGGCAAGACCAAGGAAGACTTCGGCCGCGAACTGTTCGTCGACAAGGTCTGGGACTGGAAGCGCGAATCCGGCGGCCAGATCCAGGGCCAGATGCGCCGCCTCGGCGACGGCGTCGACTGGAGCCGCGACCGCTTCACCATGGACGACGGGCTGTCCCGCGCCGTGCAGACCATCTTCAAGCGGCTCTACGACGCGGGCCTCATCTACCGCGCCGAGCGCCTGGTGAACTGGTCGCCGGTGCTGAAGACCGGCATCTCCGACCTCGAGGTGGACCACAAGGAGGTCGAGGGCGAGCTCGTTTCCCTGCGCTACGGCTCCCTGAACGACGACGAGCCGCACGTGATCGTCGCCACCACCCGCGTGGAGACCATGCTCGGCGACACCGCCGTCGCGGTGCACCCCGACGACGAGCGCTACCAGGCCCTCATCGGCACCACCGTCTACCACCCGATCACCGGCCGCCAGATCCCGATCGTGGCCGACGACTACGTGGACCCCGAATTCGGTTCCGGCGCGGTCAAGATCACCCCGGCGCACGACCCCAACGACTTCGAGCTCGGCCTGCGCCACAACCTGCCCATGCCGACCATCATGGACATCACCGGCAAGATCGCCGACAGCGGAACCGAATTCGACGGCATGGACCGCTTCGAGGCCCGGGTCAAGATCCGCGAGCGGCTCGAGTCGGAGGGCCGCGTGGTCGGCCGCAAGTACCCCTACATCCACCAGGTCGGCCACTCCGAGCGCTCCGGCGAACCCATCGAACCCCGCCTGTCCATGCAGTGGTGGGTCAAGGTCGAGGGCATCGCCAAGGCCGCCGGCGACGCGGTCCGCAACGGCGACGTGAAGATCCACCCGGCCAGCCAGGAACCGCGCTGGTTCGAGTGGGTCGACAATATGCACGACTGGAACATCTCCCGTCAGCTGTGGTGGGGCCACCGCATCCCGATCTGGTACGGCCCCGAGGGCGAGATCGTCTGCGTCGGCCCCGACGAGCAGGCCCCCGAGGGCTACGTCCAGGACCCGGACGTGCTCGACACCTGGTTCTCCTCGGGCCTGTGGCCCTTCTCCACCATGGGCTGGCCCGACTCCACCGAGGAACTGCGCAAGTTCTATCCGACCAGCGTGCTGGTCACTGGCTACGACATCCTCTTCTTCTGGGTCGCCCGGATGATGATGTTCGGCATGTTCGTCTCCGACGATCCGGTGCTGACCGCGGGCAAGGACGCCATGCAGGTCCCGTTCCAGGATGTGTTCCTGCACGGCCTGATTCGCGACGAACACGGCAAGAAGATGTCGAAGTCGCGCGGTAACGGCATCGACCCGCTGGACTGGATCGAGGAGTACGGCGCCGACGCCACCCGCTTCACCCTGGCCCGCGGCGCCCAGCCCGGCGGCGACCTCTCGGTCGGCACCGCGCACGTCACCGCCTCGCGCAGCTTCATCACCAAGCTGTTCAACGCCACCAAGTTCGCGCTCATGAACGGTGCGCAGCCGGGCGAACTGCCCGCCCGCGACACCCTCACCGACAGCGACCTGTGGATCCTGGACCGCCTCGACGAGGTCATCGCCGAGGTCGACGGCGCCCTGGACCGCTACGAGTTCAGCAAGGCCCTCGAAGGGCTCTACCACTTCGCGTGGGACGAATTCTGCAGCTGGTACCTGGAATTGGCGAAGGTCCAGTTCGCCGACTCCGAGGAGCGCGCCGCCAGCACCCGCGTCGTGCTCGGCACCGTCCTCGACGCCGTGCTGCGCCTGCTGCACCCGGCCGTCCCCTTCGTCACCGAGACCCTGTGGCAGGCCCTCACCGACGGCGCGGAGGGCGAGTCCATCGTCATCTCCTCCTGGCCGGCCGTCTCCGGCGCGACCGCCGACGCCGCGGCCGCCCGCCGCGTCGCCGACACCCAGAAGCTGATCACCGAGATCCGCCGCTTCCGCGCCGACCAGGGCCTGGCCGACAGCCAGAAGGTGGCGGCCACGCTGATCGGCATCGACACCGCCGACCTGCGCGCCCAGGAAGCCGGCATCGCCAACCTGGCCAAGCTCACCGCCGCCGGTGACGACTTCGCCGCCACCGCGTCGCTGGAGGTGCGCCTGTCCGCCGCCACCGTGACCGTCGAGATCGACACCTCCGGCACCGTCGACCTCGACGCCGAGCGCCGCCGCCTGGAGAAGGACCTCGCCGCCGCCCAGAAGGAGCTCGCCGGCACCAACGGCAAGCTCGGCAACGAGGCCTTCCTGGCCAAGGCCCCCGACGAGGTGGTCGCGAAGATCAAGGCGCGCAAGGAGATCGCCGAGGGCGACGTCGAGCGCGTCACCGCCCGTCTCGCCGAGATCGCCAAGCTGGCCGCCAAGTGAACGACGAACCGGAGCGCCAGTACGGGGAAGGCTCGCTGACCCACGGCACCTCCCCGGTGGATCTCGCCGAAATGGCGCTGGTCGAGGCCGAACTCGACCAGCGCTGGCCGGAGACCAAGATCGAGCCGTCGTTGTCCCGGATCGCGACGCTGATGGACCTGCTGGGCTCGCCCCAGCAGTCCTATCCGGCCATCCACATCGCGGGCACCAACGGCAAGACCTCGGTCACCCGCATGATCGACTCGCTGCTCACCGCGCTGCACCGGCGCACCGGCCGGATCACCAGCCCGCACCTGCAGCTGGCGACCGAGCGCATCGCCATCGACAACGCGCCCATCACGCCCGGGCGCTACGTGGAGGTGTACCGGGAGCTGCTGCCGTACATCGAGATGATCGACGCCCAGTCCAAAGCCGCAGGCGGCCCGGCCATGTCGAAGTTCGAGGTGCTCACCGGGATGGCCTACGCGGCCTTCGCCGAAGCGCCGGTCGACGTGGCCGTGGTGGAGACCGGGCTGGGCGGTCGCTGGGACGCCACCAATGTGATCGACGGCCAGGTCGCCGTCATCACTCCCATCGGTCTCGACCACACCGAATTCCTCGGCCCCGATCTCACCTCCATCGCGGGGGAGAAGGCCGGGATCATCAAGAAGGCCCCCGAGGACGAACTGTCCCCGCGCGACACCGTCGCCGTCATCGCCCAGCAGGAACCCGAGGTCATGGACGTCCTGCTACGCCGGGCCGTCGAGGTCGACGCCGCGGTGGCGCGCGAGGGCTCGGAGTTCCAGGTGCTGTCGCGCCGGATCGCCATCGGCGGGCAGATGCTCGAATTGCAGGGCCTCGGCGGCGTGTACGACGAGATCTTCCTGCCCATGCACGGCGAACACCAGGCCCGCAACGCGGTGCTGGCCCTGGCCGCGGTCGAGGCGTTCTTCGGCGCGGGCGCGTCCCGTCAACTCGATATCGATGCCGTGCGAGCCGGATTCGCGAGCTGCGTCAGCCCCGGCCGGATGGAGCGCATGCGCAGCGCGCCCACCATCTTCGTCGACGCCGCCCACAACCCGCACGGCGCCAAGGCGCTGGCCGCGACCCTCACCAGTGAATTCGACTTCCGCAAACTGGTCGGCGTGATCGCGGTGCTGGGCGACAAGGACGCCGGCGGCATCCTCGACGCCCTGGAACCGGTCTTCGACGAGATCGTCGTCACCGAGAACGGCTCCCCGCGCGCCCTGCCCGTCGACGACCTGGCCAACCTCGCGGTCCAGCGCTTCGGCGACGAACGCGTGGCGGTCGCCCACGACCTGGCCGACGCCATCGAAACCGCCATCGCCCTCGCCGAGGGCGGCGAAGGCGATGGCACGATATCCGGTGCGGGCGTTGTGATCACCGGGTCGGTGGTCACCGCGGGTGCAGCCCGCTCTCTTTTCGGAAAGGATCCCGCTTGACGTCCTCCCCGTCGTTTGTGCGGGGATTCCTGACCTCGCGGTCAGGGTTTTCTGCTTCATCGCCGACAGCCCGCCAGGAGTGCTCTCCCATGAGGTCTTACATAAGCTCCACAGACCGTTGCCGCCCGCCCGGCGGCCACCACCATGTTAAGTCGCAACTCGGGTGCGCACGGAGGTTTTCCAATGAGTGATGATCCAAAGCCCGAAGTTCCGCAACCAGCGACCGACCCGTGGAAGGGCCTGCGCGGCGTCATGGCCGGGACCCTGGTCC
The DNA here is from genome assembly GCF_042732555.1 of Nocardia sp. NPDC059764. NCBI lineage: Bacteria > Bacillati > Actinomycetota > Actinomycetes > Mycobacteriales > Nocardiaceae > Nocardia > Nocardia sp. NPDC059764. Next base: position 28,627 of record NZ_JBHWHH010000026.1, on the reverse strand, counting down.
TGGAGGCCATCACCGTGCTGCTCGCGCTGCCGGTGATCAGCGCGGTCGGCGGCGGCCTGCGCTGGTGGTCGGTGCTCTACGTGGTGGGCCTGGCAGTGGTCATGTTCCTGGGCGCGGGCGTGCAGCGCCGCTCCTGGGCCATTCCGTTCAACCTGGCCCTGCAGGTGGCTCTGCTGCTGGGCGGCTTCATCCACATCTCGATCCTGGTGATCGGTGTGGTGTTCGTCGCCGTGTGGGTCTTCGTGCTGTTCCTGCGCTCGGACGTGAAGAAGCGCATGGAGGCGGGAACCCTACCCAGCCAGCGCATGTCGGGGGCGTAGATACCGTTGCCCCAGGGCGACAGCTGATTTCGCTGCGCCCGGGGTAACTCGCCGGGTACGTCCGGAGTTGTTCCGGGTCCTGACCGCCGGTCCGCGAATGGTACTGGCAATGGCTCTCAGCTGTGCGCTTTAGTCGCGGAGAGGCGGGGGAGCTAGAGTTCATCCGTGACTGAGCAGACCTTGGTACTCATCAAGCCCGACGGCGTGGCCCGCGGCCTCGTCGGGGAGATCCTCACCCGCATCGAGCGCAAGGGCCTGAAGCTCGCGGCCATGAAGCTCGTGAACGTCTCCGAGGAAGTGGCGGTCGTCCACTACGCCGAGCACGCCGAGCGTCCGTTCTTCGGTTCCCTGATCGAGTTCATCACCTCCGGCCCGGTCGTCGCGGCCGTGCTCGAGGGTGAGCGCGCCATCGCCGCCTTCCGTCAGATCGCCGGCGGCACCGACCCGGTCGAGAAGGCCGTTCCGGGCAGCATCCGCGGCGACTACGCCCTCGAGACCCAGTTCAACCTCGTGCACGGCTCCGACTCGCCGGAGTCCGCCAAGCGCGAGATCGACATCTGGTTCCCCGGGTTCGCGCACTGATCTTCCGGGAGCGTTTGCTCCCGCTTCCTCCTCGGCCGGGTCCGGGGCCACGCCCCCGGACCTGCCACCCAGCGGCCGCTCGCGAGACTCGCGAGGCCGCTCCGGGCCGCGTGGGCACGACGCCCCGGCACGGTGTGGGATACTGGCTCTGGAAGTGACCGACGCCGGCCGTTTGCGGCAGGCATCGTTCACTTTCGATTGACACCGCGGAGCGACGGACGATCATCGCTGCCGCCGACGGCTCCAAGACTCGGCCGCCGGGCAGGCACGCTGGATGAACGCTCGTGACACGGAGTTGAGCCAACCAACCAGGCGCCACGTGACCAGTTAGCCCGAACGACGAGATACCGGTGATAACGGGCCACGCGGCGCGAAGACTTACGATCTCGCGCCTCCGGGCGTGAGGCCAACAAGACAGTGCCCCCGCGTCGGCCGCGTCACTCCTGAAGAGGAACGCGCCCGGGGGCCCCGAGGAGATTTCGTGGCCGATCAAGAGCCGCAGGACGCATCGCAGGTGAACGGTGAAGGGGGCGCTCAGATCACCCCGGCTGCCGGACAATTGCCGGAACGGATCCGAGTGCACGCACTGGCGAAGCTGCTGGGCACCACCAGCAAACGTATTCTGGCCCACCTGACCGAGATGGGCGCGCAGGCGAGAAGCCCGCAATCCAGTCTGGACCGGACCGTCGCCGAGACCGTGCGCGACGCCTTCGGACCGCGTGATGTCGAGGCCGCCCCCGCCGGACCCGAACCGATCGCCGAGACCACCGTCGACGCCGCCATCGCCGCGGACGACGACCGGGCCGCCGACGAACTGGCCGCCGAGGAAGTGGAGGCGGCCGAGGCCGCCGCCCCGGCCGCCACCGCGCAGACCACCCTGTTCGCCAGCCCCTTCCTGAGCGAGGCGCAGGCCGAGGAACAGGTCCAGTACCAGCCGTCCGCCGTCGTCGCGGCGCCGCTGTTCCTGTCGCCGGACGCTGCCGCGGTCGAGGAGACCCGCCGCAAGCGCCGCGAGCGCAAGCCGCGCGCCGAGGAGCCGGTGGCCGAGGAGAAGGTCACCGAGGACACCGCGGTCACCGAGGAGGCCGCCGCCGAGGACGTCGAGGACGAGGGCGACTGGGACGGCGATCAGGATCGTGAGCAGCGTGAGGGCACCTCGCGCCGCCGTCGCCGGGGCCGTCGTGGCCGCGGCCGGGGCCGGGGCGAGCAGCACGGTGACGCCGACGGCGAGGACGGCGAGGAGTCCGAGACCGAGGACGAGTCGGCCGAATCCGCCGAGACCGACACCGCCGACGAGGACGACGACGCGGGCGTGCCCGAGGGGTCGAGCAGCCGTCGCCGCCGTCGCCGCCGCCGCCGCAAGGGCGGGGAGGACAACGAGCCCGAGGTTTCCGACGACGACCCGCCGAACACCGTCGTGCACGAGCGCGAGCCGCGCAGCAAGCGCCGCGCCCAGGTCGACGAGGTGCAGGGCATCAGCGGTTCGACCCGCCTGGAGGCCAAGCGCCAGCGCCGCCGCGACGGTCGCGAGGCCGGCCGCCGCCGCCCGCCGATCCTGACCGAGTCGGAGTTCCTGGCCCGCCGCGAGGCGGTGGATCGGGTGATGGTGGTGCGCGAGAAGCACTTCGCCGACCACCCGACCTCCACCACCCAGGTGGCGGTGCTCGAGGACAACATCCTGGTCGAGCACTTCGTGACCTCCACGGGCTCGGCGTCCATGGTCGGCAATGTGTACCTGGGCAAGGTGCAGAACGTGCTGCCGTCGATGGAGGCCGCCTTCGTCGACATCGGCCGCGGTCGCAACGGCGTGCTGTACGCGGGCGAGGTGAACTGGGAGGCCGCCGGTCTGGGCGGCAAGGAGCGCAAGATCGAGCAGGCGCTCAAGCCCGGTGACACCGTGCTGGTGCAGGTCTCGAAGGATCCGGTGGGCCACAAGGGCGCTCGCCTGACCACGCAGATCAGCCTGGCCGGTCGCTTCCTGGTGTACGTGCCGGGCGGTTCGTCGACCGGTATCTCGCGCAAGCTGCCCGACACCGAGCGCAAGCGGCTCAAGGAGATCCTGCGCGACATCGTGCCGCAGGACGCGGGCGTCATCATCCGCACCGCGTCGGAGGGCGTCTCCGAGCCGGAGCTGGCCCGCGACGTGGAACGGCTGCAGGCGACCTGGCGCACCATCGAGGACCAGTCCAAGCAGGGCTCCGGTACGCCGAAGACCCTGTACGAGGAGCCGGACCTGCTGGTCAAGGTGGTCCGCGACCTGTTCAACGAGGACTTCTCGAAGCTGGTCATCGAGGGCGAGCGCGCCTGGACGACGGTCGAGAACTACGTCCGTACCGTCGCGCCGGACATGCTGGCCCGGGTCGAGCGCTACGACAGCAGCGCGGTGGACGTCTTCGGCAGCCTGCGCATCGACGAGCAGTTGGCCAAGGCGCTCGACCGCAAGGTGTGGCTGCCCTCGGGCGGCACCCTGGTGATCGACCGCACCGAGGCGATGACCGTGGTCGACGTCAACACCGGCAAGTTCACCGGGTCGGGCGGGTCCAACCTCGAGGAGACGGTGACCCGCAACAACCTGGAGGCGGCCGAGGAGATCGTGCGCCAGATGCGGTTGCGCGACATCGGCGGCATGATCGTGGTCGACTTCATCGACATGGTCCTGGAGTCCAACCGGGATCTGGTGCTGCGCCGCCTGACCGAGGCGCTGGGCCGCGACCGCACCCGTCACCAGGTCTCCGAGGTCACCTCGCTGGGCCTGGTCCAGATGACCCGCAAGAAGCTGGGCACCGGCCTGGTCGAGGCGTTCTCCACCACCTGTGAGACCTGCCACGGCCGCGGCATCCTGGTGCACAACTACCCGGTCGAGTCCTCGGCTCCGGCGGGCGACGGCGGTGAGGGCGTGAGCCGTCGTGAGGGGTCGCGTCGTCGTCGCAAGGACCGCAACGCGGCCGCCGCCGAGGTCGCCCCGGCTGTCGAGCCGGTGGCCGAGGAGCCGGCCGAGAAGCACGAGGACGAGGTGGAGAAGGCCGAGAAGGCCGCCACCAAGCGGGCACACCCGGTCGCGTTGGCCATGGCCGCGCACGCCGATCACCCCGATGAGGACGGCGTCGTCGAGGGCGCGCCGCTCACCAACGGCACCGCCGCGGCGGCGATGACCGAGGTCGCCGCCCTGGACGCGTCGGCGGAGGCCGCCGAGCTGGTGGAGGAGGCGCAGGCCGCATCCGGTGCGCAGGCCGCCGAGTCCGCGCCCGCCGCGGACACCGTGGTGGTCGAATCCGAGCCGGAGGCGATCGAATCGCCGATCGCCGAGGCGCACGCGGCCGTGGCCGTGGTCGCCGCCCTGGAAGCCGCCGCGGCCGAGCCGGTCGCCTCGGGTCGTCGTCCCGCCCGTCGCCGGGTGGCGCGCACGGCGTCGGCTCCGGCCACCGACAGCAAGGGCGCGGTGTTCGTGCTCTCCAGCGGTGATCAGGCCGACAAGCCGGGCTTCAACCTCGACGACCTGGCTCCGGCCGTGGTGCCGCCGCGGGCCCGCCCGCGTCGCCGGGCCGCGGGCCGTCCGGCCGGTGCGCCGGAGGGCGAGAACTAGTCTCCGTCCAGCGAAGACGCAGTGGCCCCGCCGAGTCCCGGCGGGGCCCGCTGTGTTTCGCGGGGCAACAGGGGCTGGCGTAGGCCATCGGGCGCGTGCGTGTGCGTGTTCGGGCGTTCTACTTCTTCTGGTACCGGGCGGACACGTAGGTGCTGACCACCACCATGACGGCGATGATCAGGGCGATGATGACGGCTGCGGTCGACCATGCCATGGCGAATTCCTCGGATTGGGCGGCCACTCCGCTCTTGTTCCGGGCCGCTGGGTGAGTTCACCGTATGCCGCGGTGTCGTGCGGATTCTCGTGCCGGAAGTCGTTGGGTCCCCGGCCGGAAGTCCCCGATTCGGCCCGGTTTGGTCGGGGTCAGGCCTGTCCTGTAGTCTTGGTCAGTCGCTGCCCCCTGCGACGGCACTCTGTTGTGACTAGTGCTGTGAGTGGGCCCGGTTCGGTTCGCAGAACCACTGGCCCGAGGCGGCGGTGAATACCCCAGACCAGTCTGCGGCGGTCCCCGATGCGAATCGGATGGCCGGCCGTGTGAGCATAGTGCCGAGCACTTGTAAAGAAAGAAGGGCAGCCGACCGATGGCAACGTACGCAATCGTCAAGACCGGCGGAAAGCAGTACAAGGTCGCGGTCGGTGACCTGGTGAAGGTCGAGAAGATCGAGGGTGAGCCGGGCACTGCGGTGTCGCTGGCGCCGGTGCTCGTCGTTGACGGCTCCGAGCTGACCTCCGATGCTGACAAGCTGGCGAAGGTTTCCGTGTCCGCCGAGGTCGTCGAACAGACCAAGGGCCCGAAGATCCGCATCCACAAGTTCAAGAACAAGACCGGCTACCACAAGCGTCAGGGCCACCGTCAGAAGCTGACGGTCCTGAAGGTCACCGGCATCAAGTAATCCGACTTGGGGTTCGTCACCCCTGCACGAGGAGTTAGTCATGGCACATAAAAAGGGTGCATCCAGCTCGCGCAATGGTCGCGATTCGAATGCCCAGCGGCTCGGTGTGAAGCGCTTCGGCGGTCAGACCGTCAAGGCCGGCGAGATCCTGGTTCGCCAGCGCGGCACGCACTTCCACCCCGGCGTCAACGTCGGCCGTGGCGGCGATGACACGCTGTTCGCTCTCGAGGCGGGCGCGGTGCAGTTCGGCACCAAGCGTGGTCGCAAGACCGTCAACATCGTGGTGCCGGAGCCGGTGAACGCCTGACCGGCGCACCGGAGTTCGCTCCACTAGCTTTTCGAAGCGGGTCAGGGTTTGTAGTAACCCTGGCCCGCTTCTCTTTGTTCAGACACTGTGCTGTTCACAGCCCCGCTTCCGGCATTCCTGGCCGAGGCTCGGGGCGTCACATCCAGTCGACAAGTCCTGAAGGAGGATGATCACCGATATGTCCAAATTCATCGACCGTGTCGAGCTGCACGTGCGCGCGGGCAAGGGTGGGCACGGCTGCGCCTCGGTGCGCCGGGAGAAGTTCATGCCGTTGGGTGGTCCCGATGGCGGCAACGGCGGCAATGGCGGGGACGTGATCCTCGAGGTCGACCCGAACGTGCACACGCTGCTGGACTTCCATTTCCACCCGCATGCCAAGGGCGGCAACGGCAAGCCCGGTGAGGGCAGCAACCGCAATGGCAAGCAGGGCGAGGGACTGCTGCTGAAGGTGCCGGACGGCACCGTGGTGATGAGCCTCGACGGCGAGGTGCTCGCGGATCTGACCGGTGCGGGCACCCAGTACGTGGCGGCGCGCGGCGGTCGCGGCGGGCTGGGCAACGCGGCGCTGGTGTCCAAGGCGCGCAAGGCGCCCGGTTTCGCGCTGCTCGGCGAGGACGGCCAGGAGCGCCATGTCGTTCTGGAGCTGAAGTCGGTCGCCGACGTCGGTCTGGTGGGCTTCCCGTCGGCCGGCAAGTCGTCGCTGGTGTCGGTGCTCTCGGCGGCCAAGCCGAAGATCGCGGACTACCCGTTCACCACGCTCGTGCCGAATCTCGGTGTGGTGCTCGCGGGTGACACCACCTTCACCGTGGCCGATGTGCCCGGTCTGATTCCGGGCGCGAGCGAGGGCCGCGGTCTGGGCCTGGACTTCCTGCGGCATCTGGAGCGTTGTGCGGTGCTGGCCCACGTGGTGGACTGCGCGACGCTGGAACCCGGCCGCGATCCGGTGTCGGATGTGGACGCGCTGGAGGCCGAGCTGGCCGCGTATCAGCCCGCGCTGGCCGGTGACACCGGTCTGGGTGATCTGGCCGATCGCCCGCGCGTGGTGATTCTCAACAAGGCCGACATCCCCGATGCCGACGAGCTGGCCGAGTTCGTGCTGCCGGAATTCGAGAAGCGCGGCTGGCCGGTGTTCAAGATCTCGGCGGTGAGCCGGGAAGGCCTGCGGCCGTTGACCTTCGCGCTCGCCGAGATGGTCGCCGAATACCGCACCGCGCATCCGAAGGCCGAGCCGAAGCGCGCGATCATCCGCCCGGTCGTCAAGGGCGACAGCGGTTTCCGCGTGATTCGCGACCCCGAGGTCGAGGGCGGCTTCATCGTGGTGGGCGAGCGCCCCGAGCGGTGGGTGCGCCAGACCCAGTTCGACAACGACGAGGCCGTGGGTTACCTGGCCGACCGCCTGGCTCGCCTCGGCGTCGAGGACGAGCTGGTCAAGCTGGGTGCGGAGCCCGGCGCGTCGGTGACCATCGCGGACTACTGCTTCGATTGGGAGCCTTCGATTTCCGCGGGCGTGGAGACCTTGATGACCCGCCGCGGCGTGGACCCGCGTCTGGATCAGACCGAGCGCATCGGCGCGGCCGAGCGCAAGCACGCCTCGCGTGTGCGCCGTGGTCTGGTCACCGACGACGAGTAATACAGTGTCGCGCGGCCGTTCGCGAGGAGGCGAGCGGCCGGTGCGGGCGGACAATGAATTCGGGTGCGACGGTGCGTGGGCATCGCGGGCGAATTGAGGTGTGGTGCAAGTGAGTTCGAGTGGCGCACAGGCCAAGGGAGCGGCGGAGCTCGGCGCTGACGGGCTCAGCGGCGCGCGGCGGGCCATCGCGTCCGCGCGCAGCGTCGTGGTGAAGATCGGGTCGTCGGCGCTGACCAGCCTGGAAGGCGGTCTGGACACCGGCCGCCTGGATCAGCTGGCCGACGCCGTCGAGGGCCGCATGCGCGCGGGTTCGGACCTGGTGGTGGTGTCCTCGGGCGCCATCGGCGCGGGCATGGCCCCGCTCGGATTGTCCAAGCGGCCCAAGGATCTCGCCACCAAGCAGGCCGCCGCGAGTGTCGGTCAGCTGGCGCTGGCGCACGCGTGGGGGACGTCGTTCGCCCGCTATGACCGGGTGGTCGGGCAGGTGTTGTTGAGCGCGGGCGACTTCGGTCGCCGCGAGCCGCACCGCAATGCGCAGCGGACCCTGGACCGGCTGCGGTCGCTGCACGCCATCGCGGTGGTGAACGAGAACGATACTGTCGCAACCGAAGAGATCCGGTTCGGCGACAACGACCGGCTCGCGGCGCTGGTCGCGCATCTGGTGGGCGCGGACGCGCTGATCCTGCTGTCGGATGTGGACGGCCTCTACGACGGTGATCCGCGCAAGGGTTCGGCGAACTTCATTCCCGAGGTGCGCAGCAGCGCGGATCTGGACGGCGTGATCGCCGGTTCGGGTGGTGCGTTGGGCACCGGTGGTATGGCGTCGAAGCTCTCGGCCGCGCGGCTGGCCGCCGATGCCGGCGTGCCCGTCTTGCTGGCTGCCGCGTCGGACGCGGCGGCGGCCCTGTCGGGCGCGACGGTGGGCACGGCCTTCGCGGCGCGCCCGGTTCGGTTGTCGGCCCGCAAGTTCTGGGTCCGGCACGCCGCCGACGCGCGGGGCGCGGTGCATCTGGACGCGGGCGCGGTGGCGGCTGTGGCCGAGCGTCGCCATTCCCTGCTGGCCGCGGGGATCACCGAGGTGACGGGTCATTTCTTCGGTGGTGACGTGATCGATCTGATCGCGCCGGACGGCGGGCTGGTGGCTCGTGGCGTGGCGGCCTATGACAGCGATGAGTTGCAGACGATGAAGGGCCGTTCCACGGCCGTGCTGCCCGACAGCATGCAGCGTCCGGTGGTGCACGCCGACGACCTGGTGAAGGTTTAGTCGAGCGTCGGTTACGGGCGAATTACGCTGGGGGAGAGGGCAAGTAACCGTACAGACTGGGCGGTCGTTCTCGTACTGCAGGGGCAGTGGGAGGGCGGGGGAAGGGCGGTGGGCGGGACCGGCGATCGGTTCATGCTGGAGGTGCACCCGGTGCCGCATCGAGATGTGCCCTTCGCCGATAGCGGTTGCCCGGATCCGGCGCGGTCCGCCCTTGCCGCGCCGGGCTCGCGGTCCGGTGGCCGCCCGCGGCTCCGGGTGCGCCCGCAGCGCTCGTGGAGGTATAGGTATGTATGTACCCCAACCTGATAGCACCCAGTTGTGGCGGGCGAGCGGTCGTGACATCAGATACGACCCGCCGCTGCCCGACTGGCACGAGCTGCTGGCCGCGTTCTGTGGTCACATCGGGGATCAGCCCGAGGACCACCCGGTCACCCGCTGGTCCCGCGCGCTGGCCGAACTGCATCTGCAGCGACGCCGGGTCCACTCCGGCGACGTGGGCGGAATCGACGAGCTACGCGCTCAGCTGGTGACGTTCATCGACGAGTGGGTGGCGAGCCGAGCGCTGCGGAGGGGTGCAGCGCGGGCCGAATCCCTGGGGGCCGTGGTGGATGCGATGGCGGCCGCGCACGTGCGCGCCGTGCATCTGCTCAGGACGGCCGAGAACGTGTCGGACGAACAAGTGCACGCCGCCTGGTTCCTGCTGGCGCAGATGGCGGACGGCTGGACCGATCGGGCCGCAGGGGTTGTCGGCCCACGGATCCGCCGTACCGCCTGAAACGCCACCGGATCCGGGCGGTAGGAGGTAGCCCGCGGTGGGCGTGTGGATTGCGCCGCACACGCCCCGCGGGCGCCTCGTTCAGATCGTCGGTCGGGCCTCGATGACACAGTCCGGGGCGGCGGTCGTGGTGACCCCGGTGAGCACGAAACCGCTGCGGGACAGCAGGTTTCCGAATTCGTTCTGGGTCCGTTCCCGGCCGCCGCGGGTCTGGATCAGCATCTCCAGGTCGATGACCTTGCCCGGATGCGGGCGGTGGTGCTCGGGCATCACCATCTCGATGATCAGCAGCCGCGCTTCGGATTCCATGGCGGTGCGGACGGTGCGCAGGATGCGCTCGGCGTCGGCGTCGTTCCAGTCGTGGACGATGTGCTTGAGCAGGTAGGCGTCCGCGCCCTTGGGCACGACGTCGAAGAAACTGCCGGATTCGACGGCGAGGCGGCCGGTGAGCCCGGGGCCCAGCAACTGCTCCTCGAGGCCCTCGGCTACCCGCGGCAGGTCGAACACGGTGCCGCGCATGGACGGATGGCGTTGCAGGATGTCGACGAGCAGGCTGCCCCGGCCGCCGCCGACGTCCACGATCGAGCCGAAGCGCCCGAAGTCGAAGGCGGCCTGCAGTGGTTCGGTGGCCAGGCTGCTGACGCTGGTCATGGCCCGGTCGAAGACCTCCCCGGCCTCGGGGTGCTGCTCGGTGAACTCGAAGAACTCCATGCCCTCCAGCTCGGTCCAGAGCGACCCGCCGGTCCGGATCGAGGTGGCCAGATGCGTCCAATGCTTGCGATGCAGTTCGGAGCCGAAGAAGACGAACAGATCGCGCAGCGTGACGTCGGTATCGGTGCGCAGCGCCTGCGAGACACCGGTCAGCTGGTAGCTGCCGTCCCGGCGCTGGTCGAAGACGCCCGCGCTGACCAGCAGGCGCAGCATTCGGCCCAGCGCGTCCTCGTCCACGTTCAGGGTGCGGGCCAGGTCGGCGGCGGGTTTGGGGCCGTCGGCCAGCGCGTCGGCGATGCCCAGCTCCGCCGCCGCGCAGATGGCCTGGGAGACGTACCCTGCCGTCCCCAGCTCCAATAGCGCGATGTGGCCGGGGGCCAGCCGCCGGTGCAGGACGGCCAGGCTGTCCCGCAACCAGGTGATGGCGCGCAGGAGCGGCAACGGTGGGATCTTGGATGGTGCGGACGCCATGCTGAACTCCCCGGGATCGTTCGGCGACTGCGGGATTCGTCCGATCCTACGCGCCGTGTTCCTGGTGGGAGTCGGTTTCCGCGACGCCCGGGCAAATCGCCGGATATCGCCGGAATCGGACCGGCGTGGCGCGGCCGGCTTCCGTCGTGGACGGGCGGTTCGGGTCCGGTTCAGGCGGGGTCGAAGGCGGCCGAGTTCTCCCGGGCCCACTGTTCGAAGGTCCGGGCGGGGATGCCGAGCAGGGTCTCGGTGGTGTCGGCCGGGGCTTCGGGCGTGTCGGTGGTGATGGCCCAGATGTTCAGCAGGGCGCTCACGATGTAGGGCGGCATGGTGCGCGACATCTGCGCCTCGGCCTCGGCCGGGGTGATGGTGGTGATCGGGATGTCGCGGCCGAGGGCCGTGGCGAGGTGACCGATCTGCGCACGGAAGCTGATGGCCTCCGGTCCGGTGAGAGTGACTGTGCGGCCGCGCAATTCGCTGCCGGTGAGGGCGGCGACCGCGATGTCGGCGATATCGAGGGGATGGATCATGGCCAGCGCGGCGTCGGGGTACGCGTGCTCGATCGGCGTGCCGGACGAGACCGCGGCGATCCAGCCGAAGGCGTTGCTGTCGAAGCCGCCGGGGCGCAGCACGGTGGTGGCGAGATCCGCTGCGGCGAGGGCGTTCTCGACGGCGAGGTGGTTCGCGCCGATGGGGTTGTCGGCGGCGTTCGGATCATTGACCGCGGAGGAGGACAGCAGGACGACGTGCTCCACCCCGGCGGCCGCGGCGGCCCGCGCGAAGGTGTCCGCGGCGGCGGGGTTGGCGTAGAGGAAGACCTGGCGCACGTCTTTCAGTGCGGCGGTGAGGTTTTCGAGATCGTCGGGCAAAGTGACAGCGTCGATCCCCGCGGGGAGGTCGAGAGCCGAGGGGTCCTTGCTGGCCGCGCGGACCGGGAGACCGCGGGTGTGCAGGGAGTTGAGGACGGCGCGGCCGATCTGGCCGCGAGCGCCGGTGACGAGAATGGTCATGAAGTGCATGCTGTCATGCATACAGTTGCGAGTCAACACATATGTTCATGGATGCACGCAGATGTCGATACGCATGCAGATACGATGTGGGGATGACGACGGACGACCGCACCCCCGACGAGCTGCTGGATGCCATCGGCCCGGCCTTCGGCAAGCTCCGCCGCGGTGTCCTGCAGCAGGTCGAGAACCCGATCAGCGCCAAGGACTCCACCCGCGCCCTGGTACTGGGCCTGGTCCTGGGCTGCGGGCAGGACGAACCGGGGGAGATGACCGTCGGCGGGATCGCCGCGGCCATGTGCGTGGACCCGTCGGTGGCGAGTCGCATGGTCACCGACAACATCAAGGCGGGCTACCTGCTGCGCGTCCCCTCGCAGCTGGACGGCCGACGCGCCGTCCTCGAGCTCAGCCCCGAGGGCCTGGAGTTCATGACCCGCTTCCGCGGACAGCAGCGCGCCGCCTTCGAATACATCACGGCCGAGTGGCCGGAACGGGACCGCCTCGACTTCGCGCGCCTCATGCTGCGCTACGTCGACGCCATCGAGAACCTCGAGAACCGGCGGCCCACCCCCGACGCCTGAGCGTGTCAGGGCCCGGCGGTGCCCCCGTAGGTGGCGGCCTTGCCGTCCGGGTCATGGGCCGGGCCGAAGTCGACGGCCGAATGCTCCCGGTCGACCTCCTCGATCCACTGCGCCGGCTCGGGCGGCAGCTTGCGCCAGCGCGCCCGCGGATCGTTGGCCTCGTCCGCGCTGTTCCCCGTACTCATGCTCTCTCCCTTCCCCGTTCGACGGTACGCCCGAAGGTCAGGAAGGGGTGGCCAACGCGAAGGGCAGGATCGCGTCGGCTCCGGCGGCGCGGAGTTGGCGGGCGGCCATGGTGAAGGTCCAGCCGGTGTCGGTGAGGGCGTCGACCAGCAGGATGGGGCCGTCGACGGCGGTGAGATCCGGTGTCTCCCAGGCATTGTGGAGGGCGGCGACCCGGTGGGCGGAGTTGACGGCGGAGACCGGGGGGCAGGTCGGGGCGCAGCGCGAGGACGCCCAGATCCTGGAGGCGGCCGATCTCGGCGAGGCGGGCGGCCAGGGATCGGGTCAGCAGGGGGCGGGCGCCGGAGTCGAGGGCCAGGACGGCGGTCGGGCGCTGGGCCCAATCCCATTCGCGCAGCACGATGGTGCAGGCGCGGAAGACCTCGTCGGGGACGGGGGCGTCGGGGCCGTCGAGGAGCGGGCGCAGGCGCTGGCCCCAGCCGAGATTGCTGAGGCGGCCCAGGACGCGGCCGGTCTCGGGGCCGTCGGTGATCTTGCCGGACAAGGGGATTCCGAGTTTGGCCAGGCCGGTGGGCCACTGCTTGCGGGGCGCCAGGTCGATGCCGGGGCGGTCCAGGCGGGTGCGGATGTCGGCCAGGTCGGAGTCGTCGACCGCCGTGTCCTGGGTGGCGCCGGTGCAGTTGTCGCAGCGGCCGCAGTGGGTGCCGAGCACCAGGCCCGGATCGTCGAGTTGGCTGCGCAGGAACGTCATCCGGCACTGGCTGGTCGACTGGTAGTCGATCATGGCCTGCTGCTCGGCCTCACGGGCGACGCTGAGGCGCTCGTAGCGTTCGGTGTCATAGACCCAGGATTCGCCGGTGCCGAGCCAGCCGCCGCGCACCCGGCGCACCGCGCCGTCCACGTCCAGCACCTTGAGCACCATCTCCAGGCGTGAGCGATTGAGCTCCACCAGCGGTTCCAATGCCGCTGTCGACAGCGGGCGCTCGGTGTCGAGGGCGGCCAGCACCGAGCGCACGATGTGCTCGCGCGGGAAGGCCACCGAGGCGAAGTAGCTCCAGATCTGGCGGTCCTCGTGACCGGGCAGCAGCACCACCTCGGCGCGTTCGGTGCCGCGGCCCGCGCGGCCCACCTGCTGGTAGTAGGAGATAGGGGAGGAGGGCGCGCCCAGGTGCACCACGAAGCCGAGATCGGGCTTGTCGAAACCCATTCCGAGCGCGGAGGTCGCGATGAGCGCCTTCACCTCGTTGTTCAGCAGCGCGGCCTCGAGCGCCTCGCGTTCGGTGGGGTCGGTCTGCCCGGTGTAGGCGGCGACGTGGTGCCCGTGCGAGTTCAGCACGTCGGCGAGGTCGTGGGCCGCGGCCACGGTGAGCGCGTAGACGATGCCCGAGCCGGGCAGCTCATGCAGTCGTTTGCTGAGCCAGGCCGTGCGCCGGACCGCGTCCGGAATCGTCACCACCGACAGGTGCAGCGATTCCCGGTCCAGGCTGCCGCGCAGCACCAGGGTGTCGGTGCCGATCTGGGTGGCGACATCGGTGACCACGCGGTCGTTGGCGGTGGCCGTGGTGGCCAGCACTGGCACCTCCGAGCCGAGATCGGCGATGAGCGTGCGGATCCGACGGTAGTCCGGCCGGAAGTCGTGCCCCCAGTCCGATACGCAGTGCGCCTCGTCGATCACCACCAGTCCGGCGTCGGCGGCCAGCTTGGGCAGCACCGAATCCCGGAAGTCCGGATTGTTCAACCGCTCCGGGCTGACCAGCAGAACGTCGACGTCGCCGGCGGCCACCCGCGCGTGGATCTCGTCCCATTCGGTGACATTGCCCGAATTGATGGTCGCCGCAACGACTCCCGCGCGCTCGGCCGACGACACCTGGTTGCGCATCAGCGCCAGCAGCGGCGACACGATGACCGTCGGCCCCCGCCCCTGGGCGCGCAGCAGCTTCGCGGAGATGAAGTAGACGGCGGATTTACCCCATCCGGTGCGTTGCACCACCAGCGCCCGCCGCCGGTGCACCACCAGCGCCTCGATCGCGACCCACTGGTCCTCCCGGAGCCGCGCGGCGGGCCCGGCCAGTTCCCGCAGCAGCCGTTCCGCGTCCTCGCGCAGATCGGTGGACACGGGGGCGGTGGGGGAGGAGTCGGTCGAGGTCACGCGCTCCATCGTGCCTCACCGCACCGACACCCCGGCGCCGCCGCCCGGATGTCCGGCGAACTTCGGACCCCCGCGCGGTCGGTTATCCGGTGCCCGAGTGGGCCGCGACCAGGGTGTCGACCAGGCGATCGAGCGGCAGCCACGGGAAACTCTGCCGGTCCTGGCGCAGCGTGACGAGGCCGTGCATCCCGCCCACAGGCATTGCGCGGTGGCCTCGGGATCGGGCGCCCCGGCGGCGGCCGCGTCTTGTCAACTAACCCGCCATGTTCACCGTGACCCGTGTCGTCCACGCCAGCGCCCTGCTCGATTTCGGCGGCGCGCGCATCCTCACCGACCCCTGGCTGTCGGAGACCCGCTTCTACCGCCCCGGCGAACCGCGCGCCTTCGCGACCGCCGCCGACCTGCCCGAGCTCTCCGGCATCGTGATCAGCCACGGCCACTACGACCACTGCGATCTCGACGCCCTGGTCCTGTATCCCGACAAGTTGGTGCCGTTCGCGGTCGTGCCCGGCCTCGCCGAACAGGTGCGCGCCGCGGGCTTCCCGAACGTGGTCGAGTTGGCTCCTCGGCAGAGCACGCATCTCGGCCCGGTCGAGGTGACCGCCGCACCCGCCAGTCATGGCGTCCCCGAGGTGACCTTCGTGCTGCGCGCCGACGGTCACACCGTCTTCTTCGGCGCGGATACCCTGCGCATCGCCGAACTCGACGACATCGCCCGGCGTTTCCCGGATCTGGACCTGGCCCTGCTGCCGGTGAACGGCCTGCGCATCCGCCCGGCACTCAACAAGCAGGTGGTGATGGACGCGATCGAGGCCGCCGATCTGGCCCGGGTGCTGAGTCCGCGCCTGGCGGTCCCGATGCACTACGCCTTCTCCAGCGGCCCGGTCGGCGATCGCCTCATGACCAAGGGTGACCGTGCGGGCGCGGAGCACTTCCGCGCCGCCGCAGCCGATCTGGCCCCGGAGACAAAGGTGCACATCCCCCCAACCGGACAGGCCTTGCTCGTGTGAGACACCGCCGGAACCCGCCTTGATCGCGGTGCCGTCAAGATCGGGCGGAATCCGCTGCGCGGACGGACAATAGGGTTCCGGGCACGAAGGGCGTCCGGGGGCGCGCAGGGAGACGCACATGCCGGAGAAGTTTCCGTCGCCCGCGGGGTGGACTCCGCCCGGGGCGCAATTCCGTAGCAGCAGCACGGTGTCGCGGACGGTGGCCGGCACGCTGGCGGGGTTGCTGATCACCCCCGTCGGGATCGCGCTGGCCGCCCGTGGCGCGGCCGGGACCAGACAGTGGGCGATCCTGGGGGATTTCGCCGACCGGGTCGGCTCGACCTTCCAGATCCTGCTGGCCGCAGCGCTTTTCCTGGTGGTGGCGGCGCTGGCCGCCTACTCCCCGGCGGGCACCGTCGTGGCCGGGCTGGCGTGGGGAGTGTTGCCCGGGATCATCCATTTCATCTTCCCGGACGACACCTTCCGACTGATCGGCGATCTACCCCTGTCGGACGAAATGCATGTCGCGCTGTACCAGTGGTTGCAGACCGGATTCCCGCTCATCGTGGGCATCCTGCTGGTGGGTGCGGGTGCAGCGGCGACGTTCCGCCGCCGCTGACCCGTTCTCACCCCTTCACGCACAACACCTGCCGCAGCGTAGCGACCACGTCCACCAGATCCGCCTGGGCCGCGATGACCTGGTCGATGTCCTTGTACGCCGCGGGGATCTCGTCGATCACCCCGGCGTCCTTGCGGGACTCGACGCCCTCGGTCTGCTTCACCAGGTCGGCCACGGTGAACTGCTTCTTGGCCGCGTTGCGGCTCATCCGCCGTCCCGCCCCGTGCGAGGCGGACTGGAACGAGGCCGGATTCCCCTTGCCCCGAACCACATACGACCGCGTCCCCATGGAGCCGGGAATCAGCGCGAGGTCGCCCGCGCCGGCCCGGACCGCGCCCTTGCGGGTGACCAGCATGGGCATCCCGTCGATGATCTCCTCCGCCACATAGTTGTGGTGGCAGGAGATGGGCTCGTCGAAACGCACTGCCAGCCCGTCGAATTCATCGCGCACGGCCTTGCAGACCAGCGCCAGGATGACGGCCCGGTTGCGGGCCGCGTACTCCTGGGCCCAGGTCAGGTCGCGCCGGTAGGCGTCCATTTCCGGCGTGCCGGAGAGGAATACGGACAGGTCGCGGTGCGGCAGGTCCTGGTTGTGCGGCAGTTCGCGGGCGACGGCCATGTGCCGCTGCGCGATCTCGTTGCCGATATTGCGGCTTCCGGAGTGCAGCAGGATCCACACCCGGTCCTCGGTGTCGACGCACAGTTCCTGGAAGTGGTTGCCGCCGCCGAGGGTTCCCATCTGGTTGTGGGCCTTGGCTTCCCGGGGCCGCACGATCGGATCCAGGGTGTCGAAGCCCTTCCAGAACCGCTCCCAGCCCGCACGCATGGTGGTGCCCGCGGCGCGCTGGCCGAAGACCTCGGCGTTCAGGCGGTTCACGTCGACGGGTTCGCGGTGCGCCGCGAAGCCGACCGGCAGCGCCGCCTCGATGCGGGAGCGCAGCGAGTGCAAGTTGTCGGGCAGGTCGGACGCGGTGAGCGAGGTGAGCACCGCTTCCATGCCGCACCCGATGTCCACGCCGACGGCCGCGGGCGCGACCGCGTCCCGCATGGCGATGACCGATCCCACTGTCGCGCCCTTGCCCAGGTGCACGTCCGGCATCACGCGGACGCCGTACACCCATTTCAGTTGCGAGATATCGCGCAGCTGCTGGAGCGCGGCCGCGCCGACCTCGTGCTCGTGGGCCCACATGAGCGTCTGCGCTCGGGTACCGCGCAGCTCGACGGGAAACATCGGACAGTCCTTTCCTTCGACTGCCTTTCACGGTAGGTCCACCGCCCGTCCCGGCGCACCGCATTATTTCGCGGTCAGGGTTCGACGAAGTCGGCGGTGAGGCTGCACAGCTTCCAGGATCCCTCGCGCCGGACCATGGTGCCGGTGTAGTCGACGTCCTTGAAGTAGTGCCGGTATTTCTCGGGCACATTGGTGAACGTCTCGTGGAATGCGAAGGTGGCGGCGTCGGCGCCGGATTGGGTGACGCCGGTGACGGTATTGGTGTAACCGGCATTGCGTATTTCCGGGCCCAGGGTTTTGTCGTATTGGGGGGTGTATTGGAAAACTATTTCGTCGATGGCGTCGGCGTTCTCGGGGCAGACCAGGGAGCGGAATCCTTCCCAGTCGCGGGCATTGGAGGTGGCGGCGACGGCTTTGGCGGCTTTCACCAATTCCGGGTCGAGGGTGGTGGGGTCGCCGGGTTCGACCGTGCGGTCGGGGGCGTTGAATACCGCGGGCGCGGGTAGCGGTTTGTAACTGGTCGCGGTGAGGTGCTTTTCCAGTGCGCGCCGCCAGCTGCCGTCGTCGATCATCATGCGAATGATCGAGGTGATGCGGCCCTGCAATGCGATGTCGCCCTTGCGGACTCCGACGCCGTAGCGTTCGCGGGTGAACCGGTGGCCGGACAGCCGCAGCGTGCCGGGGTGTTCGTCGGCGTAGCCGGCGAGGATGACGTCGTCGGTGGTGACGGCGTCGACGGTGCCGCTGATCAGGTCGGCCACGCACTGCGGGTAGCTGTCCCGGGTGGTGAGGCGGACGAATCGGGCGAAGCTGCGGCGGATCTTGTCGGCCGAGGTGGAGCCCTCGGCGGTGCAGACGGTGCGGCCGTCCAGGTCCTCGGGCTGGTCGATGGCGCGTTCGCTCTGCCGCACCAGCAGGTCCTGGCCCGCCAGCAGATAGGGCCCGGCGAAGGAGACCAGCTGCTGGCGGGCGGCGGTGATGGAGTACGAGGCGACGACGAAATCGACGGCGCCGGAGCTCACGAGGGTTTCGCGCTGGTCGGTGCGGGCCTCGCGCCAGGTGATGTGCTCGGGCGTGACGCCCAGCTTCCCGGCGATATAGGTCGCGACGTCGACGTCGAACCCGCGCGGTCTGCCGTCGATGCCCTTGACCGAGAGTCCGGGTTGATCGAATTTGATGCCGATGGTGAGCGTCCGCGGGGGCGGCGGTGGCGGCGCGTCGTCGGGTTTCGGTCCATTGCCGCAGGCTGCCAGGGCCAGACAGGCTGTGAGGGCGACGGCGCGGATCGCACGCTTCATCGAATCTGATCTCCCGTTGTCAACTCCGGCGGCAATTGGTCAGCACATGGAGCATCCAAGCATCAGAGCCGGGAGAACACGCGGAATTACGGAACCATGGGCGCGATTCGCCCATGGTTCAGTTAATTCCGCAATATTTCAGCGACCATTGCTGCGCGTTTGCGAGGTCGACGTCCCGAACGGTCCGCGCGGCTGCCCACTGGTCGAAGTACAGCGAGTCCACCGCGATCACGCCGGGGCCGTGTGCGGCGATCAGCGCGTTCAGGCGATCGGTGCTGTCCGCATGTCATCGCAGGTCAGCGGTTCGTGCGCAAACCATCCGCGATCACGGCGAACGTGCGCTCGCGCAGTCCCGGGGCGGCGCCGGCCTCATGGACGGCGAGGAACACGCCCTTGATGATGGTCAGCAGATCGTCGACGCTGATCTCGGGCCGCACGGCCCCGGCGTCCTGGGCGCGGGAAAGCAGCATCCCCAGCGCCTCTTTCAGATCGTGGGACACCGTGCGCGGATACTCGGCGCCGCCGGAGCGCAGCGCGTCGGCCAGATCCCGTTTGACCCCGCCCTCGAGCACCATCATCGCGAGGAACTCGAAGAACGCCGCGCCGGGATCCTCGGCCGCGGTCAGTTCGCGCGCGTGCGCGGTGATCTTCTCGACCTGATCCAGGATGGCGGCCTCGAAAAGCGCCTCCTTGGTGGGGAAGTGGCGGTACACGGTGCCCGCCCCGACGCCCGCCCGCCGCGCGATCTCGTCGAGCGGCACCGAGATGCCCTCGGCGGCAAAGGCTTCCTGGGCCGCGGCCAGGACCCGCTCGCGATTGCGGCGGGCGTCGGCGCGCAGGGGTCTGTCCGTCACGTCCGACAGCCTACCTAGCCGTTGACAAGCGGGGCGTACGCCCCGATTATTGAGCGGGTCCAACGTTCCGTTTAGGAGGCACTCATGACCACTTCCGTGGAAACCCCTCGTGACCTTGTGATTCGACTCTTCGACGCCCTGCCCGCGCGTGATGCGGATCGGTTCGCGGCCTTGCTCGCCCCGGATGTCGTGTTCGAGATGCCGTTCGTCATTCCGGGCGAGCCGTCCCGGATCGAGGGCCGTGAGCAGATCCGCGCGTACCTCGCGCAGCGCTGGTCGGGCATGTCCGGCATCGAGATTCACGCCATTCGCCCGGTCATCCACGAGACCGCCGATCCGAACACCCTCATCGCCGAGATCGACGTCGACGTCACGCGTCCCGGGACCGGCCGGGCGTGGGCGCGGACGTCGGTCAATGTGATCCGGGTCGAGAACGGCCAGGTCACGCTGTTCCGCGATTACATGGACACCGGCCGGATCGTGGCCATGCGGGCGTCGTGGGAGTGATGTGACGCCAATTACCCACTGGGTCGTCGACGAACAGTTAGTGCATTAACTATTATTGCCCTAACGAAGACGAGCGAGGAGGGCGGAACGGTGGAGGTCGACGACCCGCTGCGGCTGGACCGGCAGGTGTGTTTCGCGCTGGCCGTGGCGAACCGGTCGGTCCTGGCGGTGTATCGGCCGCTGCTGGAACCGATGGGCCTGACGCATCCGCAGTATCTGGTGATGCTGGCGCTGTGGGGTGAGGCGCCGATGTCGGTCAAGGACATCGGCGAGGCCATTCAGCTCGACTCGCCCACGCTGTCGCCGCTGCTCAAGCGGCTGGAGGCGGCGGGGCTCATCACCCGGCGGCGGGACAGCCACGACGAACGCAACCTGGTCGTGGATCTGACCGACGCGGGACGCGAACTGCGCACCGAGGCGGAGAAGATCCCCCCGGCCGTGGTGGCGCGGCTGGGGGTGAGCCTGGCGGATCTCGAGGAACTGCGCGATGTGCTGAACCGGGTGAATGCCGCGGCGCGGCAGTCTGTTTCGGAGCAGACCGAGCTCACCGGATCGACGAAGGGACACCGGAAATGAAGCGCCCCAACCCTGTTCAGTGGCTGGCCTACACGTTCGGCAGCGTGCTGCCCGGCGAATTGCGCGAGTGGGTGCGCAACGACCTCACCGGTCCGTGGGCGGTGCCCCGGCACATCGTGCGCCAGCTGGTGCCGCTGCTGCCGGTATTCGCGCTCGCCTTCCTACTGCCGGGCGAACTGTGGCTACAGCTTTCGGTGATCCTGCTCGGCCTGCTGCTGGCGCTGTTCTACATCGTGGCCTACATGCCGATGAACCGTGCCCACCGATTGGTGAAGCACGGTTTCCCGGAGGATCTGGAGAGCCCAGCTCGTGCGGCCCGACGTGCCGCGGAGCGGGCGGCCTACGAGGCCCAGTACCCGCACTGAGGCAGGTGCCCGAAAGCGGTTGCTACCGAGCGTTTTCGGTGCAGGCGCTGGCGGCCACCCGGGCGGCGCGGGGCTGGGCGCTGCCCAGGTCGGGGAACGGGGGAGCGCTCTGGCCGAGTCCGGCGACCGCGTTCTGTTCGGCCTCGGCGAGGCTGGGTCCGACGGCCCAGCCCCAGGTGCCGTCCGCGCCCTGCGCGACCGCGCCGCAGCCGTCGCTGAAGCGCAGCACGATCTCGCAGTCGTAGCTGGCGCAGTCGCGGATGGCGGCGGCGTCGGCGACGACCCGGTTCGCGTCGGTGCCGACGACCGCGGTGTTCTTCAGCCTGGACAGCGCGAGGGTGCCGTAGTACTGGGGTGCGGCGTCGGCGCTGCCCGCCAGGGCCAGGCCCGACGTGGCGAGCGCCAGGGTCGATGTGGCCAATGCCAGGGCCGTGGTGAGTGTGGCCGCTCCGGTGACCGGGGTGTGGCGTGCAACCGGCAAGTGAGTTCCTGACGTTTCAAACGGACGAACGCAGGTGATGCTAACCGGTCGGGCCGGGAACGAGCGGTGAAATTCAGACGACGGGCGTGCGCGCCAGCGCCCGGCGCAGCGCGGTGAACGCGGTCGCATTGGCGCGCTGCGTTTCTCGCAGATGGAAGGCCATCGACATGAACCCGTGCACGGTGCCGTTCCAGCGGTGGATCTCGGTCTCCACCCCGGCCTCGCGCAGCCGCTGCCCGTAGGCCTCGCCCTCGTCGCGCAGCGGATCGAATTCCGCGGTGGCGATGTGCGCGGGCGGCAGCCCGGTGAGGTCGGCGATGGTGGGATTGGCGTAGGGGTCGGACTTCTCGGCATCGGAGAACAGATACTGCTCCCAGTACCACCGGATGTGCGCGGCGGTGGTGAAGTAGCCCTCCGCGTTCTCGGTGTGCGACGGCCGATCGCAGGCCGGATCCAGCATCGGGTACATGAGCAGCTGGAACGCGAGGTCGGGTCCGCCGTTGTCACGCGCGGCGAGGGCGGCGACGGTGGCCAGATTGCCGCCCGCGCTGTCCCCGGCCACCGCGATCCGGCCGGCGTCCCCGCCCAGGTCCTCGGCGTGCTCGGCGACCCAGCGCAGCACCGCGGAGGCGTCGTCGGCCGCGGCCGGGAAGCGGGCGTCGGGGGCGCGGCGGTAGTCCACCGACACCACGATCACCCCGGCCTCGTTGGCCATGGCGCGGCAGAAGCGGTCGTGGGAGTCCAAGCCGCACAGCACGAATCCGCCGCCGTGGTAGAAGACCACGATGGCCGGAACGGGTTCGGCGTCCAGCGGCCGGTACACCCGCACCGGCACCTCGGGCGCGCCGGCCGGGCCCGGCACCGTGCGATCCTCCACTCCCGCAACGGGAATGGGCTCGACGGGGGCGGGGCGGCGGGCGGCCAGGAAGGCCCGTGCTTCGGCGGCGTCGAACACCTCGGTGCCCAATGCCGGGAACGCCGCGGTGGCGGCGTCGACGAAGGTCTGCCATTCGGGGGACAGGGTCATTACGGGCCTTCCTGGATCGCGCTGTGTCACTGCGGGGTTCGCGGAACTACATGCCGCGCGGGATGAATTTGCCCGCGGCCAGGCCGCCGTCGATGGACACCTCCGCACCCGTGATGTAGGCCGAGGCGTCGGAGGCGAGGAAGGCGACCAGCTCGGCGACCTCCTCGGGTAGGCCGGTGCGCTCGAGCGGCAGGGTCGGGAAGCTGCCGGGGCCGGTGGTCAGGTAGGGCACCATCGGGGTGGCGATGGGGCCGGGGTACACCGAGTTGACCCGGATCTGGGACAAGCCCAGCTCCAGGGCGGCGACCTTGGACAGGCCGCGCAGACCCCACTTGGAGGAGCCGTAGGCGGAGTGGTTCATCAGGCCCTCGAGCCCGGACTGCGAGGAGATGTTCACGATGGAGCCGCCGCCGTTGGCGGTCATGGCCGGCAGCACCGCCTTGATGCCGCGGAACGCGCCGACCAGGTTGACGTGCAGGATTCGTTCCAGCTCTTCGGGAGTGGTCTCCGCGATCGGCTTCATGGTGTAGATGGCGGCATTGTTCACCAGCACGTCGAGCTTGCCGAAGGTGTCGACGGCCACCGCCACCGCGGCGTCCCAGCTCTCGGAGTCGGTGACGTCGTGGCGCACGAAACGGGCGTTCTCGCCGAGGGATTCGGCGAGTTCCTTGCCCTCGGCCTCGAGCACGTCGGTGATGACCACCTTCGCGCCGCGCTGGACGAACAGCGTGGCCTCGGCCGCGCCCTGGCCGCGGGCGGCCCCGGTGATCAGGGCGACTTTGCCTGTCAGATCAGCCATTTCGGTTTCCTTCTCTGTCTGGGTTGCGACGGTGCTACTGGGTGCGGAAGTGGGGGATGACCTTCTCCCCCCATTGACGGATGGTTTCCAGGCACGCCTCCTGGGGCACGGTGCCCATCTGGATGAGGCACAGAATCTCGTCGGCCCCGGCGTCGCGCAGCCGCTCGACGTAGGCGATGGCGTCCTCGGCGGTGCCGTAGGCGTGCTCGGTGTTGAAGATGGCCGTGGCCCCGGTCTTCACCGGGATCTTGGCCTCGTGCAGGTAGGCGACGTGCTCGTCGGCGACCTCGCGCATCTTGGCGAGTTCGTCCACGCCCGGGTCCACGGCCTCGTCGGGCACCGGGCCCGCGCCGTAGTAGTACTTGATGGACTGGGCGAAGAACCGCTGCCCGCGCGCGCCGATCTGGCGGGCCCGTTCGCGGTCGTCGAGCACGATGGTCGGGCACAGCGCCGCTAAGTGGTCGTTGACGACGGTGGACACCAGGCGTTCGCCGGTGCGGGCCGCGATGGCGTCGTCGTAGATGCGGCGCAGTTCGGCGATCTCGTCGATGCCCGCGAAACCCAGGACCAGCGCGCCGATTCCGTACTCGGCCGCCAGTTTCAGCGTGTCCTTCTTGGTGCAGGCCATGAACAGCGGGGGATGGGGACGCTGCACCGGCCGCGGCAGCAGGTGGTGCGGGCCGATGTCGAGCAGTTCGCCGTGGTATTCGAATGCGCCCTCGGGGTCCTGCCAGGCGGCGGCGATCATCCGCAGCGATTCCTCGACCTCCTGGTAGGTGCGGTCGGGATCGACTCCGCACATGGAGGTTTCGACGGCGGTCGCGCCGCGGCCCGCGCCCAGGTTCAGGCGGCCGCCCGACAGCACGTCGAGCATGGCGGCGCGTTCGGCCGCGCGGACGGGGTGATTGAAGTTGAACGGCATGCAGACCACGCCGTGCCCGATCCGGATCCGCTGGGTCTGCGCGGCCACCCAGGTCAGGAAGATCTCCGGCGCGCTCATGTGGGCGTACCACTTGAGCCCGTGGTGTTCGACGGCCCAGACGGTGTCGAAGCCGACCCGGTCGGCCAGCACGGCCTGCTCGACGCAGTCGCGCAGCACCTGGGCTTCGTGGGCGGCGGTGGGATCGGTCATCTGCGCTTCGAAGATCATCGAGAACTTCATCCGAGGACTCCTTGCCGCGCAGTCGGGGCCCGTCGGTGGGCGCTGCCTCACCCGTCCGGGCGTTTATGCCTAAACGGAATACAACTGCACCCATAGCCTCAGGTCATGAGGTTGTCTCAGTGGCCGGGACCACACCGTGCCGGTCTTCCGCATCGGGACTTAGCGTCGGTTGAACAGCAGCGGAAGGACGGGATCAGGTGGGACAGCTGGACGGCAAGGTAGCGCTGGTGACCGGCGGCGCCCGGGGCATGGGAGCGGAGCATGTGCGCCGTTTCGTGGCCGAGGGCGCGAAGGTCGTGTTCGGCGACGTGCTCGACGACGAGGGCAAGGCCCTGGCCGCCGAGCTGGGCGAAGCCGTCCATTTCGTGCATCAGGACGTCACCAGCGAAAGCGACTGGCAGGCAGCGGTTTCCGCGGCCGTCGCCACGTTCGGCAAGCTGGACGTGCTGGTCAACAATGCCGGCATCCTGCGGTTCAAGCGCATCGTGGAGATGAGCCTGGACGAGTTCCAGACCATCATGAACATCAACGTGACGGGCGCTTTCCTCGGCATCAAGACCGCCGCGCCCGCCCTGATCGAGGCCGGTGGCGGGTCCATCGTGAACGTGTCCTCGGTCGAGGGCTTCGTCGGTGCGGCCGGTCTGTCGGCCTACAGCGCGAGCAAGTTCGCGCTGCGGGGTCTCACCAAGTCCGCCGCCCGGGAACTGGGGCATTCGGGTATCCGGGTGAACTCGATCCATCCCGGCGGCATCGCCACCCCCATGACCGCGTCCGTGGCGGGCGCGTCCGGGGTGGACGGCAACTCCTTCTTCTCCGAATTGCCCATTCCGCGCTGGGGTCAGCCGGTCGAGGTCTCCGAGGTGGCGTTGTTCCTGGCCTCGGACGCCTCGAGCTATTGCACCGGAGGCGAATTCGTCGTCGACGGCGGCATGCTGACCAGCTGCGGCTACTAAGGAACGAGATTCATGGAATTCGAATTCGACGTCGTGGTGGTGGGTTCCGGCGCGGCCGGCATGACCGCCGCGCTGACCGCCGCCTACCGGGGCCTGTCGGTCACCCTGATCGAGAAGAGCAGCCTGTTCGGCGGCTCCACCGCGCGCTCGGGCGGCGGCATCTGGGTGCCGAACAACCCGGTGCTGCAGGCCGCGGGCGTGCCGGACAGCCCGGAGATGGCCCGTACCTACCTGAAAGCCGTTGTCGGCGATCGGGTTCCGGAAGCCAAGCAGCGCGCGTTCCTGGAGCATGGCCCGGAGATGTTCCGCTACATCGGCGCCCGCTCCAAGCACTGGGCGTTCGCCTACGACCGCGGCTACTCCGACTACCACCCGGAGTTCCCGGGCGGTCTGGCGCAGGGCCGCAGCATCGAGCCCAAGATCATCGACGGCCGCCTGCTCGGCGCGGATCTGGACAAGATCAACCGCCCGACCATGTCCGCCCCCAAGGGCATCGCGATCACGGTCAAGGACTTCCACGACCTGAATATGATCGCCCGCACCTGGGCCGGAAAGAAGACCGCCATGAAGGTCGGCGCGCAGACCGCGCTGAACATGATCAAGGGCGCCAAGCCGCTGAGCCTGGGCAAGGCGCTCGCCGCCCGGCTGTGGCTGTCGCTGCGCGACGCGGGCGTGCCGGTGTGGCTGAACACCCCGCTCACCGACCTGGTCATCGAGGGCGGCACCGTGGTCGGCGTGCGCGCCGAGCACGAGGGCCGCACCGTCACCATCAAGGCCCGCCGCGGCGTGGTGCTGGCCGCGGGCGGTTTCGAGCACAACCTCGAGATGCGTGAGCAGTACATCGACGGCCCGCAGAACACCGGCTGGACCGTGGGCGCCACCGAGAACGTCGGCGAGGGCATCGTCGCGGGCCAGAAGGCCGGCGCGGCGGTCGATCTGATGGACGACGCCTGGTGGGGTCCCTCGGTGCGCAACCCCGACGGCCCGCCGTTCTTCATGCTGGCCGAGCGTTCGCAGCCGGGCGCGATCGTGGTCAATGCCAAGGGTGACCGCTTCGTCAACGAGTCCGCGCCGTACGTGAACGTCGTGCACACCATGTACGAGGAGGAGAAGAAGGTGCCGGGCAGCATTCCCGCGCACTTCATCTTCGACCAGAACTTCCGCGACCGGTACCTGTTCCTGGGCAACTTCCCCAAGCGGCCGCTGCCCCAGAAGTACTTCGACGCGGGCATCATCAAGCAGGCCGACACCCTGGCCGAGCTGGCGGACAAGCTGGGCATCCCGGCGAACAAGCTGGCCGCCACCGTGGAGCGCTTCAACGTCTTCGCCCGCAACGGCCGGGACGAGGACTACCAGCGCGGCGACTCGGCCTACGACCGCTACTACGGCGACCCGACCGTCAAGCCCAACCCGACCCTGGCCCCGCTCGAGCGCGGCCCGTTCTACGCGGTCGAGATGGTGCCGGGCGACCTGGGCACCAAGGGCGGCCTGGTCACCGACGAGCACGCCCGCGTCCTGAACGACCAGGGCGACGTCATCCCGGGCCTGTACGCGGCGGGCAACAACTCCGCCGCCGTCATGGGCAACGACTACGCCGGCGCGGGCGCCACCATCGGCCCCGCCATGGTGTTCGGCTACATCGCGGCCAACCACCTGGCCGACGCGGAAACCGCAGCAGCGCAGGAGAACTGACATGGGACGGGTTGATTCGAAGGTCGTCATCGTCACCGGCGGCGCGCGCGGCATGGGGGCGGCCTTCGCCCGCAAGCTCGCGGCCGAGGGCGCGAAGGTGGTGATCACCGACGTGCTCGTCGAGGCCGGGGAGGCCGTCGCCGCCGAGATCGGTGACGCCGCCCGGTTCTTCCCGCTCGACGTCACCGACGAGGCGGCCTGGAACGACGTGGTCGCGCGGACCGAGGCGGCCTTCGGTCCGGTCTCGGGCCTGGTCAACAACGCGGGCATCGTGCACGTCGACTCCATCGAGAAGCTCTCGGAGGCCGACTACCGCAAGGTGATCGACGTCAACCAGGTCGGCGTGTTCCTGGGCATGAAGGCCGTCATCGGCTCCATGCGCCGCGCCGGGGTGGGTTCCATCGTGAACATCTCCTCGACCGGCGGCCTGATCGGCTACTCGAACATTCTCGGCTACGTCGCCTCCAAGTGGGCCGTGCGCGGCATGAGCAAAACGGCCGCACAGGAATTCGCGGCAGACAATGTCCGCGTCAACTCCGTGCATCCGGGCATCGTGGCCACCGAGATGGTGGCCGCGTCCGAGCGGTCGGCGAGCATCGCGGCCAACCAGCCCATCGCCCGACCGGCCACCCCCGAGGAACTCGCCAACATGGTGCTGTTCCTCATCTCCGACGACTCCTCCTACAGCACCGGCGCCGAGTTCATCGCCGACGGCGGCTTCACCACCCAGTAAGGCTCCGGTCCCCGGATTCGCCGGGGTTATTCGCGAAGCGAGACAAGGAAACACCCATGAAGGACTTCCACGGCAAAGTCGCTGTGATCACCGGTGCGGGAGCGGGCATCGGCCGGGCGCTCGCGCTCGAGCTGGCGCGCAACGGAGCCCAGCTGGCCCTGTCCGGCCGCAATTACGACAATGTCGCCGAGACCGTGGCGCTGTGCGAGAAGGTCGGCGCCAAGGCGCGGGCCTACAAGCTGGACGTGGCCGACCGCGCCGCCGTCTACGCGCACGCCGACGAGGTCGTCGCCGATTTCGGCAAGGTCAACATCGTCATCAACAACGCCGGTGTCTCGCTGACCGCCAATATCGAGGAGGTCTCCTGGGAAGACCTGGAGTGGATCTTCGGCATCAACTACTGGGGCACCCTGCACGGCGTGAAGGCGTTCCTGCCGCACGTGATCGCCTCCGGGGACGGCCATGTCGCCAATGTCTCCAGCATGTTCGGCCTGGTGGCCTGCCCCAGCCAGGGCGGCTACAGCTCGTCGAAGTACGCCATGCACGCGATCAGCGACGCACTGCGCCAGGAGATGATCATCGCCGGGCACAATGTGGGCGTCTCGAGCGTCCACCCGGGCATGATCAAGACCGAGATCGCCTGGAAGGCACGGGCTGCCGCCAACCGCTCCCGCGACGACCTGGCCGCCAACTTCGACCGCCTGGCCCAGACCAGCCCGGAGGACTGCGCCAAGACGATCGTCAACGGCATCCGGAAGAACAAGCCGCTCATCCTGATCGGCAAGGACGCCAAGGCGATGAACGTCATGCGCCGCCTGCTCGGCTCGGGCTACATGAAGCCCCTGACCGCCCAGATGCGCAAAGAGATCTAACCCAGCTCGCGGG
>NZ_JBHWHH010000025.1:0-56534 GCF_042732555.1 Nocardia sp. NPDC059764 | reverse complement strand
GGGCCGGGTCTGACACCGATCGGATCGCGGCGAGCTCGGCGGCGATTGCACCGGAACGCAATTCACCCCACGCGACGCAGTGCATGCGCACGTCGAGCGTGCTCTGCAGTTCCACCAGCACCATCTGGTCGAGCGCGGCGCGCCGGCGTGCGATCGTCGTGCGGAACCCGGTTGGGCGGAGTGTCATTGGTGTCCGAGCCGATGTCGTCGCACGCGGCCGGCAGCAGGCCGCCCGTCATCGCCAGACTCGCCTGGAAGAAGCCGCCGCCGCCGCATCGCACCACTCCTTTGACACCGGGCCAACCTGTCGACTGAAAATTCAGTCAACGGCCCAGTGCGGCGGTCCCTCGATCGCCCATCGCGGTGCGTCAGACCAGACTGTGCTGCGCCACGATGGCGGCGGCCGCCGCCTTGCCCATCCGGACCGCGCCGTCGACATGCTGGAAGCCGTGGCCGGCCAGGTCCGAGCAGGCGAAGTGCATGGGCCCGATCGGGTCCCGGTGATCGTGGCCGTAGCGGGTCATGCCGCCGAGGTCGAAGCTGACGCCGTAGGCGCCGCGCGTCCATTCCTCGGAGCCCCAATCGGATTCGTAGAAAACGACCGGTTCGGCGGCTTCGGGGCCCAGGTAGCGCACCAGGCAGTCGAGCGCGGCCCGCTTGCGTTCGGCCGGACCCATGGCGAAGTAGGCGTCGGCCTGTTCGTGGGCGATGAAGCCGACCATGGCGCCGTTGTCCATGCCGTGGTTGGTGTTGTCGTACACCTCCGAGACCATGTCGGTATCGCTGAAACCGGTGCCGGACAAGCCCTTCGCGCGCCAGAACGGGGTCTCGTACACCGCGTGCACCTTGACCACGAAGCCGAACGACATGTGCTGGTACATCTGATGGCGGCGGCGCGGCAGCGGGGGATCGAAGCTGATGCCCGCGTACAGGTTCGGCGGCACCGCCAGCACCAGGCGGCTCGCGCGCACCTCCAGATCACCGTCGGCGAAGGCCGTCACCCCGGCCTCGGACCACTGGATCCGGCGCACCGGCGCACCCAGGTGCAGATCCTCGCCGAGGGTGGAGGCCAGACGCTGCGACACCTGCTGCATGCCGCCGATGACGCGCTTGTCGAGCATGAAGGTGTCGGTGGCCAGCGAGGTGTAGGAGCCCTGCGCGGCGGCCATGTGCAGGGCCTGGAGGGTGGAGAAGGTGTGCGCGGGTTTGGTCAGCATGGCCCCGGCGACGTAGAACGACACCGTCTCGCGGGCGTACTCGTTGTCGGATTGGCGTTCGAGCCAGATGCTGAACGGCACCGAATCCAGTTCCGCCGCTTGCGGATGCGTCCACGGGGCCTCGGCGCCGACCTCGGCCGCCAGTTCGTCGAGCAGCTTGATCAGCCGGTCGATCTCGGCGGCGGTTTCGGGGGCCGCGGGGAAGACGTCGCCGACGAATTGCTGACGGGTGCCGTCGGCGGCCAGGTAGACCGACTCGCCGTCGCGGTAGCGGGAGAAGGTCTCCAGCCCGAGTTCCTGGACCAGCGCCAGCGCGGCGGTGTGGTGCGGCGACAGCCACTGGCCGCCGATCTCGATCATGGCGCCGTCGACGTCGCCGGTCCAGGTGCGGCCGCCGACCCGATCGCGGGCCTCCAGTACCGCCACCGTCAGGCCGGCCTTCCGTAATTCCGCCGCAGCGGTGAGGCCGGAGGGTCCGGCACCCACGATCACGACGTCACGAGTGATGACAGCCACGAGAGCTCCTTAACCGGTAATTCGGGGGACCTCCGGATAGCCCGGAGGTTGCTATTTCAGTATGTGGGCGCGGTCACGATCATGCCCGCGCCGATTCGGCGCACCGGGCCGCCCCTCATTCGCCGGAGTGGCGTGACGGTCCGGTATCCGTGCGGGTGAGGCCGCTACCGCCCGGCAGGGACCGGCAGCGGTTCGTTCTGGGTGATGCAGTGGATGCCGCCGCCGCGCGCGAAGATCGGCCGCGCGTCGACGGTGACGATGGTCCGGCCGGGATAGACCTCGGCCAGTACAGCCGCGGCCGCGGCGTCGTTCGGGTCGTCGAACCCGCACAGGATGACCGCGCCGTTGCAGACGTAGTGATTGATGTAGCTGTAGTCGACGAACCCCTCCGCATCGCGCAGCGTGCGCGGCGCGGGCAGCGGTACCGCCGTGAAAGGCTTTCCGGCGGAGGTCGTCTCGTTCGCGAACTGCTTCATCAGTTCGAGGCTGAGCGCGTGGTCGGGATGCTCGCCGTCGCGCTGGTCGTGCACCAGCACCACCCCGGGCGCGGGCAGCGCGGCCACGATATCGGAGTGCCCGCGGGTGCCGAAGCGCTGCGAATCGCGCCACAGCCCGCGCGGCAGCCAGATCGCGGTGTCGATGCCGATGGTGCGCCGCAGTTCGGCTTCGACCTCGGCCTTGGACAGGCCCGGATTGCGGAACGGGTCCAGCTGCACGGTGTCGGTGAGGATGACCGTGCCCGCGCCGTCGACCTGGATGCCGCCGCCCTCGTTCACCAGCGCCGACTCGACGACCGGGATCCCGGCCGCCGCCGCGACCGCCCGGCCGATCTCGCGGTCGTTGTCCCAGGCGGCCCAATCCTGTTGGCCCCAGCCGTTGAACACCCAGTTCACGGCCGCCACCGAACCGTCGGCGGCGTGCACGAAGGTTGGCCCGATATCGCGCATCCAGGCGTCGTCGAGCGGCGCCACCACGATGTCTATCGCCGCGGACAGGGTGCGCCGGGCCGCGCCGACGTCGGCCGGATCGACGACCATGGTCACCGGTTCGAACTCGGCCACCGCGTGCGCGACCGCGGTCCAGGCGGTGCGGGCCTCGTCGGTCGCCTCGGGGGTCGCGGTGATCTCCGAACCCTCGGGCGGGAACGCCATCCAGGTGCGGCGGTGCGGCCCGTGTTCGGCGGGCATACGCCAGGTCATCAGGCCCGCCCGAAGGGGTGCTCGGTGTCGACCGGCGCGGTGAGCCGGGCGTAGGTATCGGGGCGGCGGGTGTCCAGGAACGGGAACAGTGTCAGCCAGTCGGTGCGCTGATCCAGATCCAGATCGGCCACCAGCACGGCGGATTCGTCGCGCGGGGCCTGCACCAGCACCCGGCCGTAGGGGTCGGAGATGAAGGAGGAACCGTAGAAGGTGATCTCGCCTTCGTCGCCGTAGCGGTTGGGCACCACCATGAAAGTGCCCGCGGTGATGCCGTTTCCGACGATCACGTGCTGCCACAGCGGCTGGGTGTCGAAGGCCGGGAAGGTGGGCTCGGAGCCGATGGCGGTCGGGTAGACGATGATGTCGGCGCCCGCGAGCGAGTACATGCGGGCGACCTCGGGGAACCACTCGTCCCAGCAGGTCGGCATGCCGATGCGCGCCGGGCCGAGATCGGGGTGGCTGTGCGGCTGGTACGCCTCGTCGGTGGCCGGTCCGGCCCGGAAGTAGGTGTCCTCGTAGTAGCCGGCCGACACCGGAATGTGCAGTTTGCGGGTGCGGCCGACCAGTTCGCCGGTGGGGGACACCAGGATCGCGGTGTTGAAGCCGAGCCCGTCGCCCTCGTCGGCGCGCTCGTACAGCGAGGCGTGTACGAACACGCCGTGCTCGATGGCCGCCTTGGCCGCGAAGGTGAAGGTCGGACCCGTGGTCAGGTCCTCGGCGTCGGCGGCCGGATTCTCGCCGCCGCGCACGAAGGCCGGGTACTTGCTCAAGGTGACCTCGGGCAGGAAGACCGCCTTGGCGCCCAGCTCGGCGGCACGTCCGATGCCCTCGTTCAGCTCGGCGAGCATGGCCTCGCCGTCGGCCTGCCAGCGGTGCTGGACCAGCGCGACCCGCAGCGGCGGGCGGACCGGATCCTGTACTCGCGCATGTGAAACGGGCGGTTCGAAACAGGTGATGACGTGCATGACTGCTCCTGATTGTCGAAAGTGTGCGGCGCGCTAATGCCCGCTGAGATGGGGCGCCACCGGCTCGGGCATCGGATCGCCCGAGACCGCGCGCGGCAAGGTCTTGCCCTGGAAGTAGTCCGGCTGATGCCAGCGCTGGATCAGCATGAGCACCGCGCCCAGCGCCAGGATCCCGAAGCCGAGATAGAACACCAGTCCGATGCCGAGAATCGAAGCGCCGCTGCCGACTTCGGGCTTCAGGCTCTCGCGGACCGAGATGGCGAACACCACCAGCAGCATGGCCCCGCCCAGCAGTGGGAACACGAGCTTGAACACGGTGTCGCGCGCGGAGGCGAACCACCGCTTGCGGAAGTACCAGACCGAGGCGAACGCGGTGATGCCGTAGTACCAGCAGATCATGATGCCGAGGGCGGCGATAGTGTCCAGCAGCACGTGCTCGGACAGCAGCGCGGTGATCGCGTACAGACCGCCCGCCACCACCGCGGCGACGGCGGCGCCGAACCGCGGCACCTGGTACACCGGGTGCACCGACGCGAACCGCTCGGGCAGCGCCTTGAACGCGCCCATGGCGAGCATGGCACGCGCGGCGGGCAGGAAGGTGGCCTGCAGGCTGGCGATGGTGGAGACCAGGACGGCCAGGAACAGCAGCAGTTCGCCCGCGCTGCCCATCACCGGTTCGGCGAGCGTGCCGAAGACATTGTTGCGGGCCTTCTCCCCGCCCAGGCCGATGCCGGTGTCGCCGACCCCGGCGTACCACATGAGCGCGACCGCCAGCAGCAGATAGGTGCCCAGCACGGTCAGGATCGACAGCAGTCCGGCGCGGCCGGGCGTGCGCTGAGGGTCCTTGCACTCCTCGCCCAGGGTGAGGGCGGTGTCCCAGCCCCAGTACATGAACACCGAGCCGATCAGTCCGATCGCGAAGGCGCCCAGGGTGAGTCCGGTCAGCGGGTTGAACCAGTCGAGGCTGAAGCTCAGCCCCGACGGCGTATCGCCGCTGAGGGCCTTGGCGAGGGCGATGCCCGCGAACAGCAGCAGCACGGTCAGCTGAAATCCGACGAGCACGTACTGCACCCGCTCGCTGGAGCTGATGCCGCGACTGGCCGCCCATCCGGCCGCGGCCAGGAAGACGAGCGTGGTGGCGATATTGATGAGCTTGTTATCACCCAGTGCCGCAATGTATTCCGAGTGTGTCATCCGGCCGATGACCAGATAGAGGAATTCCGCTCCCACCGCGGCGATATTGGCGAGCACGATGACCACCGCGATCACCGAACCCCAGCCGGCCATCCAGCCGACGTAGGGACCGAGCGAACGCGCCGACCAGGTGAAGGAGGCTCCGCAGTCCGGTGTCTCGGCGCTGAACTCGCGATAGGCGAAGGCCGCCAGGAACATCGGCACGAACCCGGCGATCAGCAGGGCGGGCATCTTCAGACCGACCGCCGCGACGATCAGGCCGACGCTGGCCGTGGTGGTGTAGGCGGGGGCGATGGACGCGATACTCAGCACCGCGCCGGCCAGGGTGCCGACCTTGTCGGTGGCCAATCCCTTACCGCCGAAAGCGGTGTCGTCCTGAGCGGGCTCTGCCGTCTCGGAGGTGTTCTGTACGAGCATTCAAGCTCCTGGTACGGGGTGTGGCGTGGTCGAAGGCCGGGGCCCTCGACCACACCGCGCCGCGGTGGCGAACCGATCGGCGGCGTCGTTGCCGGAGACCGGGTTGGCACAGGATCCGGCGCAGGGGCCGGGGTGCCGGGGGGATGACGTCAGCGGGTCAGCGCGACGTATTTGGTGTCGAGGTACTCGTGGATCCCTTCGGACCCGCCCTCACTGCCCAGGCCGGACTGCTTCACCCCGCCGAACGGGGCCGCCGGGTCGGAGATGACGCCGCGGTTCACGCCGACCATGCCGGCCTCGAGCGCGGCGGACACGCGCAGCGCGCGATCCAGGTCCTGCGTGTAGAAGTAGGCGGCCAAGCCGTATTCGGTGTCATTGGCCAAGGCCACGACCTCGTCCTCGGTGTCGAAACCGTAGACGGCGGCGACCGGGCCGAAGATCTCCTCGCGGTGCATGCGCGCGGCGCGCGGCACCTCGTCGAGCACGGTGGGCTGGAAGAACCAGCCCGGCCCGTCGATGATCTGACCGCCGGTGCGGACCACCGCGCCGGCGGCGACGGCGTCGTCCACCAGTGCCGCAACGGATTTGCGCTGCCGCTCGTTGATCAGCGGGCCGGTGTCGACGCCCGGTGCGTACCCGGGGCCGACGCGCAGCGCGCCGATCTTCTCGGCCAGGCGCGAGGCGAATTCCGCGCGAATCGAGTTGTGCACGTAGATGCGGTTGGCCGCCGTGCACGCCTCGCCGCCATTGCGCATCTTCGCCGCCATCGCCCCGGCCAGCGCCTGGTCCAGGTCGGCGTCCTCGAACACGATGAACGGGGCATTGCCGCCCAGCTCCATCGAGGTCCGCAGGACATTGTCGGCGGCCTGGCGCAGCAGCAGTTTGCCCACCCGGGTCGAACCGGTGAAGGTCACCTTGCGCAGGCGCGGGTCCGCCAGCAGCGGCGCGGTGATGGCCGCGGCGTCGCTGCCCGGCAGCACCGACAGCACGCCCGCGGGCAGACCGGCCTCGGTGAAGATCCGTGCCAGGGCCAGCGTGGTCAGCGGGGTGTCCTCGGCCGGTTTCACGATGACGGTGCAGCCCGCGGCCAGCGCCGGGGCGATCTTGCGAGCGCCCATGGCCAGCGGGAAGTTCCACGGCGTGATCGCCAGGCAGGGGCCGACCGGCTGCTGGGTGACCAGGATGCGCCCGGTTCCGGCGGGGGATTCGGTGTACCGGCCGCCGACGCGCACGGCCTCCTCGCTGAACCAGCGCAGGAATTCGCCGCCGTAGGCGACCTCGCCGCGCGCTTCGGCGAGGGTCTTGCCCATTTCCAGGGTCATCAGCAGCGCGATGTCCTCGGTGTGTTCGAGCAGGATCTCCCAGGCGCGGCGCAGGATTATCGAGCGTTCCCGCGGAGACGTTGCGGCCCAAGCGGATTGGGTGCGGCTGGCCGAGTCGAGGGCGCGCAGGGCGTCCTCGCCGTTCGCGTCGGCCACCTCGGTGAGGAGCTCACCACCGGCGGGATCGTGGACCGCGAAGGTGCGGCCGCCGGCGGCCGGGACGGACACTCCGTCGATCCACATCCCGGTGGGGACGAGGGCGCTGATTTTGTCGTATTCCAACATCGTTCTCCCAGCCCTCTATCGGCCCGCGAGCTCGCTGATGGCGGTGCACAGCACCGTCAGCGCCTCGTCGAGCAGCTCGTCGCTGATCACCAGCGGCGGCAGCAGTCGGATGACATTGCCGTAGGTGCCGCAGGTCAGGGTGAGCACACCCTGCTCCAGGCAGCGCTTGGCGACGGCGGCGGTCAGCGCGGCATCGGGTTCGGTGGTGCCGGGGCGGACGAACTCGAGGGCCAGCATGGCGCCGCGACCGCGCACGTCGCCGACGGCCGGAACCTCTTGCGCCAGTGCGTGGAAGCGCGTCAATGCCGTCTCACCGATGTGGCGGGCGCGGGCGGGCAGATCGTGATCGCGAATGGCCTCGATGGCGGCCAGCGCCGCGGCGCACGCGACGGGGTTGCCGCCGTAGGTGCCGCCCAGGCCGCCCGCGTGCACGGCGTCGAGCAGCTCGGCGCGGCCGGTGATGGCCGAGAGCGGCATACCGCCCGCGATGCCCTTGGCCATGGTGATGATGTCGGGGACCACGTCCTCGTGATCGCAGGCGAACCACTCGCCGGTGCGCGCGAAACCGGTCTGCACCTCGTCGGCGATGAACACCACGCCGTTGGCGCGCGCCCACTCCACCAGCGTCGGCAGGAAACCGGCGGCGGGCACGATGAAGCCGCCCTCGCCCTGGAGCGGCTCGATGATGATCGCCGCCACCGAATCCGCGCCGATCTGCTTCTCGATCCGGGTGATCGCCTCACGGGCGGCGGCCACACCGTCCTGCCCGCCGTCGCGGAACGGGTAGGACATCGGCATCCGGTACACCTCGGGGGCGAACGGGCCGAAATGCGACTTGTACGGCATGGATTTCGCGGTGAGCGCCATGGTCAGGTTGGTGCGGCCGTGATAGGCGTGGTCGAAGGCGACCACCGCGGTCCGGCCGGTGGCCAGGCGCGCCACCTTGACCGCGTTCTCCACCGCCTCCGCGCCCGAGTTGAACAGGACGCTGCGCTTCTCGTGATCGCCCGGGGTGAGCGCCGAAAGCTGCTCACACACCTCGATGTAGGCCTCATAGGGGGTGACCATGAAGCAGGTGTGCGTGAACCGCTCGACCTGCTCCCGCACCGCCGCGACCACCCGGGGATGCGACGCGCCGACATTGGTCACCGCGATACCGGCGGCGAGGTCGATCAGCGAATTGCCGTCGACGTCGACGATGACGCCGCCGTCGGCATCGGCCGCGTACACCGGCGCGGTGGAACCCACCCCGGCCGCGACGGCGGCCTTGCGGCGGGCGGCCAGCTCCTGCGAGCGCGGGCCCGGTAGAGCGGTGGTCAGCACCCGCTGCTGCGGGAGCCGATAGGTGATCTCGGTCATCGAAAGTCTTTCTGCGGAAAGGGGTTACAGGTCGGATAGCGGCGGTGCGCTCAGTCGTGCGCGCTCATCACGTGCTTGACGCGGGTGTAGTCCTCCACGCCGTAAGCGGAGAGGTCCTTGCCGTAGCCGGAGCGCTTGAACCCGCCGTGCGGCATCTCCGCCACCAGCGGGATATGGCAGTTGACCCACACCGCACCGAAGTCCAGGGCTGCCGAAACACGCTGCACCACACCGTGATCGCGGGTCCAGACGCTCGAGGCCAGGCCGTAGGCGACGTCGTTGGCCAGTTGTACGGCCGCGGCCTCGTCGGCGAAGGTCTGCACGGTGATGACCGGGCCGAAGATCTCCTCCTGCACGATCGGATCGTCCTGGCGCACACCGGTGATGACGGTCGGGGCGAGGTAGAAGCCGTGCTCGCCGATCCGCTCACCGCCGGTGACGACGGTGGCGTGCGCGGGCAGCTCCGCGATCTTGCCGACGACCGACTCGAAGTGCCGGATGTTGTTGAGCGGGCCGTAGGCGGCCTCGGGGTCGTCGGGCAGGCCCGGCTTCACCGTCCGCGCCTTCTTCACCAGCGCCTCGACGAAGTCGTCGTGCACCGACTCGTGCACCAGCACCCGGGTGGCGGCGGTGCAGTCCTGACCGGCATTGAAGAAGGCCGCGTCACCGATGCGGTCGGCGGCCAACGCCAGATCGGCGTCGCCGAAGATCACCACCGGCGCGTTGCCGCCGAGTTCCAGGTGCGCGCGCTTGACCTGCGCGGCGGCGGCCTCGGCCACCGCGATGCCCGCCCGCACCGAACCGGTGATCGCCACCATGTCCAGGTCGGGGTGGCTCACCAGGGTCGCGCCGGTGCTCGCGGTGCCCAGCACCACATTGAGCACGCCGTCGGGCAGGATGCCGTGCGACAGCTCGGCCAGCAGCAGGGTGCTGCCCGGAGTGGTGTCGCTGGGCTTGAGCACCACCGTGTTCCCGGTCGCCAGCGCCGGGCCGATCTTCCAGATGGCCATCATCAGCGGGTAGTTCCACGGGGTCACCTGGCCGATCACGCCGATCGGCTCCCGGCGCACATACGAGGTGAAGCCGGACATGTACTCGCCGGCGGACTTGCCCTCCAGCATGCGCGCGGCGCCCGCGAAGAAGCGCAGATGATCGGCGCCGGCGGCGACCTCCTCGGAGGCGACCAGATGTTTGGGCTGGCCGGTCTCGCGGCACTGCGCCTCGACGAGCGCGTCGGAGTTGGCCTCGATGGCGTCGGCCAGCTTCAGCAGCGCGGCCTGCCGCTGACTCGGGGTGGTCGCCTTCCAAGCGGGGAGAGCGCGGGTGGCGGCGGCGACGGCGGCATCGACATCGGCCCGGCCGGAGATCGGGCTGTGGCCGGTCACCGCTTCGTCCACGGGGCTGATCAGTTCGAACGACTCCGACGTGGTGGCGGCCACCAGCCGGCCATCGATGTAGTTGCGGAGCAGCTCATTCGTCATGTGTGTGCCCGATCTCGTTCGAAAGTGCGTTCTGTGGGGTTGCCAGTTAGTGTGCTGCGCAACACACCCCTGCGTCACCTGCCAGATCGGCGTGGGAGAAGAATTCGGTTTCGACAGATCGTCCAGATTGCTATGGGAGCGCTGTGAACGCGGGAATACCTGTCCGATGGGTCCTGTCCCAACCCGAGCTGGGCCTGGTGCTCAAGGGCGGCGCGAGCGGGCTCGGACGGGTCATCACCCTCGTCCTGACCTCGGAGCTGACCGAACCCCAGCAATGGCTGTCCGGGGGCGAGCTGGTGCTGACCACGGGCATGGGTTTGCCGCTCAGTCGCGCCGACCGGTCACGGTACCTCGAGGACCTCGGCGCGGCCGGCGTCGCGGGCGTCGGATTCGGCATCGGACTCTCCCACGAGACGGTGCCCGCGGATCTGGTCGAGGCCGCCGACCGGCTCGGGCTGCCGCTGTTCGAGGTGCCGTTGCCGACCCCGTTCGCGGCCATCACCAAGAAGGTCATGCAGCGGCTCGCCGAGCAGGAGTACGAGAAGGTGCTGCGCGCCTCGCGGGCGCAGCCGCGCATGACGCGGGCGGCGGTGCAGGGCGTGCGCGCGGTCATCAAGGAGCTGTCGGTGGCGTTGTCGGCGACGGTGCTCGTGGTCGGCGCCGACAGCGCCGTGACCGAGGCGCATCCGCGCTCACCCGCCGCGGAGACCCTCGACCGCATCGGGGAGTTCATCGCGGCGCACGGGGAGAGCGCGGGCAGCGGCGTCATCCAGGTGTCGTCGGGGCAGTACATCGTGCTGCAGGCCATCAGCGCCGGGCAGACCGTGCACGGGCACCTCGCGGTGGTCACCGCCACCGCGCTCGGTCCGGTCGATCAGGTGCTGCTCGGTCATGCCAGCTCGCTGCTCGCCCTCGACTTCGAGAAGCCCGCCCGGTTGCGAATCGCCCAGAACCACTTGAACTCTCAGGCCATCGCCATGCTGCTGCAACAGCCCGGCGACCCCGACAGCATGTGGCAGCACCTGACAGCGGCCGCCGACCGGACCGGCAGAATCCGCGCCCTCGTGTTGTGGTGCCCCGGGCCCGAGGCCGCGGCGGCCGCCCTCGACGCGATCGACGCGCGGCTGCGCCTGCTCAACCGGCAGCTGTTCGCGCACGTCATGGGTGACCACGCCGCGGTCCTGCTCCGCGGCTCCGACACCGACGAGGTCGCCGAGCAACTCCTGGCCGATCTGCCCGCCGACGCGCGCGCCACCGTGCGCGCGGGCCTGAGCTCCCCGCATCCGCTGCGCCGCTTCAGCGCCGCCGTGGACAATGCCGAGCTGGCCGCTTCGGCGGCGGCGCCCGGGGCCCGCCCGCTGGAGCTGGCGGCGCTGGCGGGCCATGCGCTGCTGGCCTTTCCGGAGGCCCAGCGGGTGCTGAGCGCGGTGTCGGAGGCCATGCTGCAGCCGCTGATCGACTACGACGACCGGCACGGCACCGATCTCATCGGCTCGCTGCGCGCCTACCTCGAGGCCCACGGCCAGTGGGAGACCGCCGCCACCGCGCTCGGCGTGCACCGCCACACCCTGCGCAGCCGCGTGGCCAGGATCGAATCGATCCTGGGCTGCAAGCTCGATCAGGCGCTGGTCCGCGCCGAACTGCTGTTGGCTGTCGTGGCCCGCCGCTGATCGGCTCGGGGCACGGGGCGGTGCGTGCCTGGCCCCGCAGCGCCGCGAGCGCCGTTCGATCCCGATTCGATCGACGGCGCTCGCGGTGGCTCAGTGGCTACTCTTTGCCGAGGGCGGCGGTCGCCAGTTCGGCGTTGACGACGCAGAGCCGGGCGAGATCGACTGTGCCGGAACGGCGCAGGCGCGCGACCAACTCCACCAGCCGCAGCGCGGACGGCGTGGACTTCCAGGCGGCGATGTGGTCGCGGGCCGAATCGGCGGGGGAGGCCGAGGACAGGACCGCCGCCGCCAGCGCGTGCCAGCGGGCTTGGAGTTCATCGGCCAGCACCGCGGCGGCCAGCGTCTCCCAGTGGTCGGAGGTGCGGGTGGCGGCGAAGGTCATGGCCAGCCAGTCCAGGCCGATCAGGTCGCCGAGCTCGCGGTAGGTCTGGCTGACCAGCGCGACCGGCAGCCCGGTGCGGCGGGCGGTCGCGCTCAGCGGCAGGGCCTGGGCGAGCAGGCGCAGGTTGGCCAGATCCCGCCCGGGGTGGCCGCCGGGGCGCGGCAGGACCGTCATCAGTTCGGCGACAACCGTTGCATGGCAGTCGATCTCGTCGGACCAGGTGGCCGCGCTGCGATGGGTGAGCAGCCAGGCGGTGGCCTGTTCCACCGCGTCCTGAATGCCCTTGAGGATGCCCATCCGACTCTGCGGGGAGACGCCCGGCAGCGCCAGCGCCTCCCGCCACCACCGGTCCACGTCCAGGACGGCGTCGACGACGGCGCAGGCCAGCACGATCTGCGGGGTGCCCGCGGCCAGCCGCTCCTCGAGCCGGTGGATCATGCCGGGGCCGACCCGGTTGATCACCTGGTTGGCCGCGGCCACCGCGATGATCTCGCGGGCCACCGGATGCTCGCTCAGCAGCCGCTCGCCCAGCAGGTCCCGGATGCGGTCGGGGAAGTAGTTCGCCAGCGCGCCGGTCACCACCGGGTCGGTCGGCGCGTCCGAGGCCAGCAGTTCCTCGCGGACCAGGTTTTTGGCGGTGGCCAGCAGCACCGCGATCTCCGGGCGCACCAGGCCTTTGCCCGCGCGGCGGCGCGCCGCGAGATCGGCCGGGGTGGGCAGGAATTCGGCGGCGCGGTCGAGTTCGGTCGCGTGCTCGAGGTTCTCGATCAGGCGGCCGTGCCGGTCGATGAGGAAGGGGGCGTGCGTCTCGGCGAGGCTGATGGCCAGGGCCTGTCGATCGCAGTCGGCGAGCACGGCGCGGGCCACGGCGTCGGCCTCCGCCGTCAGCAGCCGATTGCGTTCGTCGATCGTCGACAGTCCCGCGGCCACCGCGGAATCCAATGCGATCTTGAGGTTCACCTCGCGGTCGGAGGTGGCCACGCCGGCGGCGTTGTCGATGAAGTCGGCGTTGACCTTGCCGCCGGCGACGGCGAATTCGATGCGGGCCTGCTGGGTGAGGCCCAGATTGCCGCCTTCGCCGATGACCCGGCAGCGCAGTCGATCCGCGGTGACCCGCACCTCGTCGTTGGACGGGTCGGCCACGTCGGCGTCCTGTTCGTCCCGGGCCCGCACGTAGGTGCCGATGCCGCCGTTGAACAGCAGGTCCACCTCCGCGCCGAGCATGGCCCGGATCAGTTCGGGTGCGGGCAGTTCGGTGGCGGTGACGCCCAGCCGCGCGCGTACCTCGGGTGCGAGCGGCACCGATTTCGCGGTGCGCGGCCACACGCCGCCGCCCGCGGAGATCAGCACCGGGTCGTAGTCGGCCCAGCTGCTGCGCTCCAATCCGGCCAGCCGGGTGCGTTCCTGATGCGAGAGCACCGGATCCGGGTCGGGGTCCAGGAAGATGTGCCGGTGGTCGAAGGCGGCCACCAGGCGGATGCGGTCGGTCTCGAGCATGCCGTTGCCGAAGACGTCGCCCGACATGTCGCCGATTCCGGTGACCGTGAAGGGCTCGGTGTCGGGATCGATGCCGAGTTCGGCGAAGTGCTGGCGAATCGACCGCCACGCGCCGCGCGCGGTGATGCCCAGCGCCTTGTGGTCGTAGCCGGTCGAGCCGCCCGAGGCGAAGGCGTCGCCGAGCCAGAAACCGCGGGCCACCGCAATGGAATTGGCCAGATCCGAGAAGCGGGCGGTGCCCTTGTCGGCGGCCACCACCAGGTACGAATCCGGGTCGTCGTAGACGACGGTGTGCGCGGGGGTGGTGATGACGCCGTCCACGACATTGTCGGTGACGTCGAGCAGGCCGCCGATGAAGGCCGCGTACGCGTATTCCGCCGAGGCCGGATCGGTGCGGCCGCCGCGCACGACGAACGCGCCCTTGGCACCCATCGGCACGATCACCGAGTTCTTCACCGTCTGGGTCTTCATCAGGCCCAGCACCTCGGTGCGGAAGTCGTCGACGCGATCGGACCAGCGCAGGCCGCCGCGCGCGATCACGCCGCCGCGCACGTGACTGCCCTCGACCCGGGTGGAATGCACGAAGATCTCGCGATAGGGCGTGATCGGCGTGGACAGCGACAATCGGGCGGGATCTATCTTGAACGCGGCGACCGCCCGCTCCGGCTGGAACCAATTGGTGCGCACGACCGCGGTGCAGAAGGTGTACAGCCCGCGCAGCAGCTGATCCTCGGGCAGGGTGGTGGCCGACTCCAGGCGGTGCCTCGCCTCGACGTCGGCGGCAGCCACCGCGGCGGCGCGATCCGGGTGTCCGGGATCGAAGCGCGCGTGGAACAGCGCGACGAACGCACGCGCGAAATCCGGATGGGCGGTGAGGATTTCGGCGATCCGGGGTTCACTCATGCGCAGCCCGGCCTGCCGCAGATACCGGCAGGCGGCCCGCACCAGGATCGCGTCCTGCCAGGCCAGGCCCGCGGTGGCGATCAGACCGGTGAAACCGTCGATCTCGAGTGCGCCCGCGGTGGCGGCGGTGAACGCCTCCGCGAGCAGCCCGGCCGTCGGCTCGCTCAGCCCGAAGGCTGTGGGCCGGAAGGTGAATCGATGCTCGGTGCACAGCCCCTCGACGCTCACCTCGTGGGCGGTGACGTGCAGGCCCAGGGCCGAGAAGATCTCGATCAGCTCGGTCAGTGACGCCGGGGCACCGGGCCAGGTCAGCCTCGCGCGGGGCGGCAGCGAATCGGGATCGAAGTGGAGGCGGGGGGCGGCCTCCGTCCGATCCTCGTCCAGCATGCCGACGGCTCCGAGATGCATCTGCTCAACTCCCTGCGCGTGACCTGTGATGTCGCAGTTAATCTGCCGCAAAGAGAGTAACGACACAGTC
Organism: Nocardia sp. NPDC059764; assembly: GCF_042732555.1. Classification (NCBI taxonomy): domain Bacteria; kingdom Bacillati; phylum Actinomycetota; class Actinomycetes; order Mycobacteriales; family Nocardiaceae; genus Nocardia; species Nocardia sp. NPDC059764. The sequence continues at coordinate 41,649 of NZ_JBHWHH010000025.1, read as the reverse complement.
GACAAAGCGGAGTGGTCGGTGTGATCCAGCACTCCGGTTCGTCCAATGCCGGATCCACCTGCGCGTCCGGCTCCGGCGTCTCCAGTGAGGTGGTCCAGGGGTGGGTTCAGAGAGCGGCTCGGGTGGCTACTGACTGCGAACGTGATGTGTCCCATCATGATTCGGCCGCGGGTTTCCGGGGCGACTTTGGAGCAGTTACCGGACATCCAGGTGAAGCCCCCGGTCGCCGCATAGGCGACCATCTCCTCGACCGTTCCCGTCACACCGGTCTCGTTGACCGTACGCGCATCCCCGAATGCTCCGGCCGGGCTGGTGATCCGAGAAGTGGATCACCGCCCGAGCGGTGGAGCGCATCGAGTGGTCAGTACGCCGAGTTGACGTTGTCCATCGAGCCGTAGCGGGCCGCGGCGTAGTTGCAGGCCGCGGCGATGTTGGCGACCGGATCCCAGATGTCCCAGGAGGTGCCGTCGACGTGGTACGCCTGGAAGGTCGGGTCGATCACCTGGAGCAGGCCCTTGGACGGGATGCCCGCCGCGGCGTTGGAGTCCCAGAGGTTGATGGCGCCGGGGTCGCCGCCGGATTCGCGCATGATATTGCGGTGGATGCCCTCGTAGCTGCCGGGAATGCCGTGGGCGGCCATGACGCCCATGGCTTCACGGATCCAGCCGTCGAGGTCGTTCGAGGCGGCGGTCGGCGCGATCTTCGTGGCCGAGAGGTTCACGGCTGCGGGCAGGGTCCGCGCCGGAGCGTCCGGGACGAGTGCCGAGGCCTGGGCGGTTGCCACGATCGACAGCGAGGCGGCGGCCAGGGCGCAAGCGGCGAGACGGCGGGCGGTCCGGGAGGGGGAGCGGTGTCCGGTAGCCATGGTGGTTCTCCTGAGGGTTTTCGATGCCGTGCGGTCGCTCGGCGGTGAAACCAGCGTCGGTCGGGGGGATACCTGCGCACGACGGTCGTTCTGCCGGGCATATACCTATTTCCGCCGCGCACGTGTGGGGGGAGATAAGCTGGCTGGTGCCCGCTGCCGGCGATTTGCGAGTTACCGATGGTCCAATCCGATCCATTCGAAGCGCAGCGTGATGCCGGTTCCGACGTCGTCACGGAGCTGAGTGCTGCCGGATTCCAAGGCGCGCACGAGATCGGGCGCGGCGGACTCGGAATCGTCTACCGCTGCACCCAGGTCGCCGCGGAACGGGATGTGGCGGTGAAGGTTCTCACCGGTGACCTCGACGAGGATCGGGAACGGCTCTTCCGCGAGCAGCGCGCGCTGGGACGCCTCACCGGGCATCCGAACATCGTCAGCATGCTCGAGGTCGGCGAGACCGGTAGCGGCCGTCCCTACCTGGTCATGCCGTATTTCTCCCGGGGCTCGCTGGGTGAACGGCTCGACGCCGACGGCCCGCTGTCGCTGCCCGACGCCTTGCACATCGGGGTGCGGATCGCGGGGGCGCTCGAATCCGCGCATCGCGCCGGGGTCGTCCACCGCGATATCCGGCCCGCGAACATCCTGCTCACCGACTACGACGAGCCCGTGCTGACCGACTTCGGCATCGCGGACGTCGTCAGCTCGGAAGCCGTCACCGCGCCCGAGGTGCTCGACGGGCAGGCCCCCAGCCGTGGCTCGGACGTCTACGGGCTGGGAGCCACCCTGCTCTGCGCGCTCACCCGCCGTGTCACCGTCGAGCAGCCAGACCATGAGGAAGGGACTCAGCGCGTGCGGATCGCCACCCCGGCGAATCCCGAACTCTGCGAGATCGAGATCCCCTGGGATGTCCGCGCGGTGATCGAAGCGGCCATGTCCCGCGACCCGCGCGACCGTCCGACCGCGGCCTCCCTGGGTGACCAGCTGCGTCGGATCCAGATCGAACGCGGCTTCCCGGTCGACGAGATGGCGGTGCGAGACGAACCGGGCGCTGAATCCGAATCGCTCACAGGATCGGAAATGATCGCATCGCACGGAGTTCCGCGGCTGCACAGTGACGGCTTGCACGACGGGACCGGCAATCTGCCGCTCGAACTGACCAGCTTCGTCGATCGCCGAACCCAGCTGTCCGAGGTCGTCAACCTGCTGGCCGGGTCCCGACTGGTGACCCTGACCGGGATCGGCGGGGTCGGAAAGTCCAGGCTCGCACTGCGAGTCGCGCACAAGGCCCGGCAGCGGTTCCCGAACGGCGCGTGGCTCGTCGAACTGGGCGAGCTGCACGACGACGCCCTGCTGCCCGATGTGGTGGCCGCCGCCCTCGGAATCCGAAGCCAGGGCGTCATATCCGTGCTCGACACCCTGGTGGAGGCGCTGGCCCCGCACGATCTGCTGCTGGTCCTCGACGATTGCGAGCACGTGATCGACGCGGCCGCCAAGCTGTCGGAGGCACTGCTGCGGGTCTGCCCGAATGTGCGAATCCTGGCCACCAGCCGCGAGGCCCTCGGCATCGGCGGCGAAGCCGTGTATCCGCTTCCGCCGCTGACCGTTCCCGAGTCGAGCAAGGAACGCGCGTCGGCGCATTCGCACGCCGTGGCGCTGTTCGTCGAACGCGCTGCCGCGGCCCTGCCGGGCTTCGAGATGACCGACGCGAATCAGCCCGCGATCGCCCAGATCTGCGCCCGCCTCGACGGCCTGCCGCTGGCGATCGAGCTGGCCGCCGCGCGCCTGCGCACCATGTCGGTCGAGCAGATCCGCACTCGTCTGAGCGACCGGTACGCCCTGCTGTCCCGTGGCGGCCGGGGCACCCCGAAACGGCAGCAGACCCTGCGATACTCCATCAACTGGAGCTACGACCTGTGCACCCCCGACGAGAAGAGGTTGTGGGCCTGCCTGTCGGTGTTCACCGGCGGCTTCGAACTCGACGCGGTCGAGCAGGTGTGCGCCGGTCACCTGCCCGAATACCAGGTCCTCGACACCCTGTCCGCGCTGGTCGACAAGTCCATCCTGGTCCGGCAGGAAACCGATGGGTCGGTGCGCTTCCGGATGCTCGAGACTGTGCAGGAATTCGGCCGGGAGCAGGCCGAGGAGTCCGGCCTGTACCCGGATCTGCATCGGCGCCACCGGGACTGGTGTGAGGGGCTGGTCCGGGAGGCGAACGCCGAGATCATCGGCCCGCGTCAGCTCGACTGGGTCGCCCGCCTCGAACGGGAACTGCCGAATCTTCGAAAAGCCTTGGAGTACAACCTGTCCGAGACCGTTGAGGGTGGCCTCGGGATGGTCACCGGCATGTACCTGTTCTGGGGTCTGCGCGGGCGGCTCCACGAGGGCTGCCGCTGGTACGAGCGGGTGCTCAGCCACCCCGGCGGCAGTACCACCGATCGCGCCCGGGCACTGTTCGCCGCGGGCACTCTCGTGGGTTTGACCGGCGACCTGGCGACCGCGAACAAGCGATTCGACGAGCTCCGCGTCCTCGCCGAGCAGACTCCGGACCCGCTGGTCGCGGCCCTGGTCGACCACGTCGACGCCAATGCGGCGCTGGCCCGCGGCAATGTCGGCGAGTCCGACGCGGCCGCCCTGTTGACCGACGCGATCAGCAAGTACGAGGCGTGCGGCGAACTCGGCATGCAGTTCGACGCCCAACTGTCCCTGGGCTGGGCCTATGCCCTCGGCGGTGACATCACCCGGGCCGTCGCCTGCCACGAGAAGACGCTCGCCATGACGTCGACCGCCGGCGAATCGATCTACCGGTCCTGGACCTTGTTCGCGGCGGGCTTCGCCGTCTGGCGAGCCGGCGACGTCGACCGCGCCAAGCGCCTCCTGGAGGAGGGCGTCCGGCTGTCCGCCCTGATCACCGAGCCGCTGGTGGCCGCGGGCTGCCTGGAGATCCTGGCCTGGATCGCCGCCGACCGGAACGAACCGCGCCGCGCCGCCGTCCTCATGGGCGCGGCCGACAAACTGGGCCGCCTCGCCGGCACCGCGACCCTCATGGTCCGCGACCTGCTCACCTACCGCTCCGACTGCATGCGCGGCAGCCGCGAGGCGCTCGGCCCGCGCGCCTTCGACCGGGCCCGCCACGAAGGGGAAGCCCTGAGCCTCGACTCCGCCGTACGCCTCGCGCTCGACGAACCGTCCCCGGCCGGCGAGACCGCCCCGCAGGTGCTGACGAAACGAGAACGGCAGGTCGCCGAACTCGTCGCGGAGGGCCTGACGAACCGGGCGATCGCCTCTCGCCTGGTGATCTCCCAGCGCACCGCGCAGGGCCACGTCGAGCACATCCTGGTCAAACTGGGGTTCACCTCCCGCGCGCAGATCGCCGCCTGGGTGGCGGAGCACTCCTGATCTCGTGGATGTCCGAAATCGCGTGGAACCGGTAAGGACCGTGCGTTCGCCCCACCGGGGGTGGCCCAACCCGCTCGGTGACGCGCCACCCGGCACGGCTTTCAGGCCACGGTGTGGTGGTGGCTTGTGAGGGTGCGAAGGTCACCGTGTGCGGTTACCTTGGCATCTGCCGCGCACGGGTCATTGTCCGGGAGAGTTCTCCTTTACAGCGGCAGTTTCCTCAGCCGTGGTATAGGCCGCGGCGACTGCCGGAATCAGGCGCTTGTCATGACCGAATTGAGCCCGTTGGACACGGGATTCATGGAAATGGAAGACACCGACCGGCACATCAGTCTGGGCATCGGCGCGGTGGCGATCATCGAGGGTTCGCCGCCGGGGCGGGAAGCCTTCCGCGCGGGCCTCGACCGTGGTCTGGAACTACACGGGCGGCTGCGCCAGCGGATGCGCCGGGCCGCGTGGGATCTGACCGCGCCGGTCTGGGAGGACGACCCCGGTTTCGATCTGGCGCACCACATTCGCTGGATGGCTCTGCCCGAACCCGGTGACGAGCACGCGTTGCGCGAGCTGGTCGCCGCGGAAATCGCCGAGCGATTCGATCGAGACCACCCGCTGTGGGAAGTGGTCGTGGTCGAGAACCTCAACGGCGGACGCTGGGCGATGATCGTGCGGGCTCATCACAGCATGGTCGACGGCATCTCGGGGATCACTCTGTTCGAGAGCTTCTGTGACGCGGATGCGGGGACATCGCGGGCCCGGCCGGAAACGGGGGTCCGCACAGGGGGATTCACCGCGCTGGCCCGCGCCCTCCGGCTGCCCTACACCGTGCCCCGATTGGTCATCGGCGCGGTGCGCACACTGGTGCCGGTGGCGTACGAGGCCGTCGCGCCCGCGCCGAGCTCGTCGCTGAACGGTCCGATCGGGCGTCAGCGCCGTTACGCCGTGACGCGGGCACGTCTGCCGGAGGTACGTGAGATCGCCGCGGATTTCGGGGTGACGGTCAATGATGTCGTGGTCGCCGCCATCGCCGCCGCCTATCGTCGGCTGCTGGAGGCCCGGGGAGAGACGCCCGCGCCCGGGAAGCTGCGCATTCTGGTGCCGGTATCGACCCGCACCGCCGATGCGAAATACATTCCGGACAATCGTGTTTCGGCGATGATCGTACAATTGCCGATCGAGGTGGAACACCCGGTCGAACGTCTCGCCGCGGCTCATGACCGTATCGCGCGGCACCGGAATCGCGGAGAGGCCGAGGCGGAGAAATCACTGCTCGCACTCGCCGATTGGTTGCCGTTCGTGGTCTCGGCCTGGGTGTTCCGCACGGCCCTGCGCGTCCCGCAGCGCTCGGTCGGCGCGCTGGCCACGAATATTCCGGGGCCCCGCCACTGGTTGACGCTGGGCGGCCGGAAGGTCCTCGAGATCTGGCCCGCCATCCCGGTCGCCATGCGGGTGCGGACCACTGTCGCGATCCTCAGCTACGCCGAGCAGCTGAACTTCGGCATCACCGGCGACTACGACACCACCCCCGACATCGATGAGATCGCGTCGGGCATCGGGACCGAGATCGCGGTCCTGCTGGCTCATGCCCGCGGGCGAGCGCGCTGAACGATCGCGTCGAACGACCGCTCTGGACAGCGTCGGATTCACGGCGCCCGGCCGGGTACCGGCATGCCGCCGGTGTAGCCGCCGTGCACGTGGACCTTCCGGTCGGGTGTGTTGTGCCGAAGGACCTGATCGGGCCTGCTGCCCGAGCGGTAGACCGTGACGCCTTTGCACCCGGCACGCCAGGCGTGGCCGAATACGTCGCGCACCTCGTCGATATCGGCGGATTCGGGCAGATTGACCGTCTTGGCGACCGCCGCGTCGGTGTGCCGCTGCACGGCGGCTTGCATCCGCACATGCCAGTAGGGGTCGATTTCGTGGGCGGTCACGAAGCGGCGGCGCAAGTCCGCGGGGATGTCGGGGTGGTCGGCGGTGCCGGTGCCGGCGATCTCGGCGGCGATCCGCGGAGACCACACGCCGTGTTCGGTGGCGAGGCGTTCGAACAGCGGCTCGACTCGGGCGAAGTCACGCCCGAGCACGTGCCGGGTGTAGGCCAGGGCGAAGAAGGGCTCGATGCCCGAGGACGTGTCCGCGATCAGTGCGATGGTCCCGGTCGGCGCGATCGAGGTGACCTGCGCGTTGCGCATGGGCGCTCCGGGCCTCATGGCCCAGCTGCTCCGCGCGAACAGCGGGAAGGCGCCGCGTTCGGCGGCGAGTTCGCGTGACGCCGCGTGTGCCCACAACGAAATGAGCGACATGAGCCGATGGGCATAGTGCACCGCGGCCTCGCTGTCGTACGGAATTCCCAGGGCCGCCAGAGTTTCGGCGAGTCCCATGATGCCGAGTCCGATCTTGCGGGTGGCCCGGGCCGCCCTGGCGAGTTCCGGCGCGGGGTAGGTCGCTACGTCGATGACGTCGTCGAGGAACCGGACCGCGCAGCGCACGACCTGGGCGAGGCGCCGTTCGTCGAGGTGCTCGCCGGTGAGGAAGCGTGGCAGTGCGATGGATCCGAGATTGCAGGATTCGTACGCCGCGAGCGGGACCTCGCCGCACGGGTTGGTGGCCTCCAGCGGTCCCAAACCGGGCACGGGGTTGGCACGGTTGATCGCGTCGAGGAACAGCAGCCCCGGTTCGCCGTTCCGCCATGCCTGTTCGGCGATGGCTTCCAGCAGGGCGCGGGCCGAGACCATGCGTAAGACGCGGCCGGTGCGCGGATCGGTGAGCGAATGTGGTCGGTCCGCGGCGGCTGCCGACATGAACTCGTCGGTGACCCCGACCGACAGATTGAAGGTGGGCAGGGCACCGAGGTCGTCCTTGGCGCGGATGAATTCCCGGATGTCTGGGTGATGGACGTCGAGAACGGCCATGTTCGCTCCTCGTCGTCGCCCGCCGAGCCGGATCACCTGCGCCGCGGAGTCGAACAGTCCGACGAAGGAGACCGGTCCGCTGGCGCGTGCTCCGGTGGAGCGCACGAGATCATCGCGGGGACGCAGGTGGGAGAACGAGAATCCGGTGCCGGCGCCGGCCTGGTGCAGCAGCGCCGTGGTGCGCAGTGTGGTGAAGATGGAGTCCAGGCGGTCCGCCAGGGGCAGCACGAAGCAACCCGACAGCACGCCCGTGGGAGTGCCGGCGTTCATCAATGTCGGTGAGTTGGGCAGGAATTCGCGCGCACGCAATACCGCGGAGAACTGTTCCGTCCACGAGTCGGCGTCACCCGGACGGTACCCGTCCTCCGCCCGGGCGACGGATCCGGCCACGCGATCCATCATCTGTCCGGGCGATTCGCAGACGTGACCGTCGGCGTCGCGGCGCAGATACCGTTCGGTGACAACGGTGAGCGCGGCCGCGGGCAGTCCGAGATCGTTGGTATCCGTGGTGCACGTCGGCTGCGTCACCTCATCAGTCCTCTCGGTCCGCGCCCTCGCCGATGGCTTGGGCCGTATCCCCCAGTACACCTCGCCGCACGCGAGACCGGCAGGGACGAAATTCCCTGACCGCCGCGGCCGAAGTCCCGACCGTGTTCCTGGCGCACGAGCCGCGACGGAGTGCCGAGGGAGGCCTCGGCGAAGGGCCCAAGGACCCACGGACCGGCGACAACCGGACGTGCCGTCACGCGGCCGGTGCTGCGACGCTGGGAAGCAGACGCTGACAGACAACTGTGTGCGAGGAGGTTGCGATGATCTTCGAGGATCGTGCCGACGCGGGGCGACGTCTCGCTCGACAGCTGGCGACGCTGCGCGGCGACGATGTCGTCGTGCTGGGGCTGCCCCGCGGCGGGGTGCCGGTCGCGTTCGAGGTGGCCCGGCAGCTGAACGCACCGTTGGATGTGCTCGTGGTGCGCAAACTGGGTGTGCCCTATCAGCCGGAGCTCGCCTTCGGCGCTCTCGGCGAGGACGGAGTCCGGGTCACCAACCCCACAGTGGTGGTGCGGGCGAAGTTGTCCGGCGCGGAGATGGCGCAGGTGGAGCAGCGCGAACGAGCGGAACTGGACCGCCGAGCCGTCCGTTTCCGTGCCGGGCGCTCGCGGATTCCCTTGCGCGGCCGCACCGCGGTGATCGTCGACGACGGGGTCGCGACCGGCGCCACCGCGCGCGCGGCCTGCCAGGTCGCCAGGGCACAGGGCGCGGCGCGGGTGGTGCTGGCGGTGCCGGTGGCGTCCCGGGAAGCGCTGCACCAGCTGGCCCGCGACGCCGACGAGGTGATCTGCCTCGAACAGCCGCGGTTCTTCTACGCGGTCGGCCAGTGGTATCACCGCTTCGGGCAGACCACCGACGACGAGGTCGTCGAGCTGCTCGGCCACGCCGCGGCACCGCCGCCGCAGCCACCACCGGTCGCGGCCGCGGATCCGCCGTTGCGTGACGATGAGGTGCGCGTGCGGGCCGGGAAGGTCGAACTGGCAGGGCATCTCACCATCCCGGAGAATCCGGTGGGCGTGGTGGTGTTCGCACACGGCAGCGGCAGCAGTCGCCACAGTCCCCGCAATCGATACGTCGCCGAGGTGCTGCAGCGGGCCGGCTTGGGGACCCTGTTGTTCGACTTGCTCACCACCGCCGAGGAAGCCGACCGCGCCAACGTATTCGATATCGGCCTGCTCGCGCGGCGACTGGTCGAGGTCACCGTGTGGCTGACCGGGCAGGAGCACGCCCGAGGTCTGCCGATCGGGTACTTCGGAGCCAGTACCGGAGCCGCGGCGGCGTTGTCCGCCGCGGCGGACCCGCGGGTACACGTGGCTGCGGTGGTGTCCCGGGGCGGGCGACCGGATCTGGCGGGCGCCGCGCTGGCCGGGGTTCGGGCGCCGACCCTACTGATCGTCGGCGGCCGCGACTACCTGGTGCTGGACCTGAATCGCCAAGCGGCGAAGGCGATGTCGTGTGAGACCGCACTCGTCGAGGTACCCGGTGCGACGCATCTGTTCGAGGAACCGGGCACTCTGCGCAAGGCGGCGGAGCTTGCGCGCGATTGGTTCACCACCCGGCTACCCGCCGTGAGTACATCGTGAACAGGGGCAGCGCGATGTCCTCGCGTTGCCCGCCGACGGGAGATCTGCCGGTGGGCGATCCGATCGCGAAGCGCGGACCGTGCGGGGCGGTGGCGAAGATGTCGCCCGGTGCGACCCGGATGCCGCAACGGGCGATAGCCTCGGGCGACAGGGCCGAAGGCATTCCTGATCTCGTGGATGTCCGGAATTCCGGATACCGTGGTCTGGGTAAGCCGCCTCGGAGTTTCACCCCGGAGTGACCGCCATGAGCGAGCCGAACACGAACGCAACCGCGGTATTCGATCCGCTGGCCGATCGTGCCGCGAATACCCTGCTGCGGCTCGTCGACGCGGTCGAGGAGTTCACGGCCGCATGGGAATCCGGTGGCCTGCCCCCCGATCTGGCGAAATTCGCGCTGACCGGCGACACCGTCCGCCGGGCCTCCCTGATCGCACTGATCAAAGTGGATCTGAAATACCGATGGCTACGCTACGAGCACCCGAAGCGGCTCGCCGAATACCGCGCCCGGTTTCCGGAACTGGCGTCCGGCCCGATGCCGCGGCAATTGCTCTATGAGGAGTTCCATATTCTGCGCCGCGCGGGCGTCCGGATCGATGTCGCCGAATACGCTCGGGATTATCCCGAATACGCGGAGCAGATCGACGCCATCCTGCGGCCGAACGATCCCTACGAGAGCACCCTCGTGGATCGGACCGGCCCGCCGGTCGCGAGTGAGGAACTCGAACCCGGCGACCGCATCGACGACTTCGACCTGCTGCTGGAACTGGGCCGCGGCGCCTTCGCGAGAGTCTTTCTGGCACGGCAACTCTCGATGCAGCGGCTGGTCGCGGTGAAGGTCTCCACCGACCACGGCACCGAACCGCAGACACTGGCCCAGCTGGACCACGACTACATCGTGCGCGTATACGACCAGCGGGTACTGCCGGACCGGGCGTTGAAACTCATGTACATGCAGTATCTGCCCGGCGGAACACTGTCCGCGGTCCTGAACCGCGTGCGCGAGACCCCGCCGGAACAACGCGGCGGACAACTGCTGCTCGACGCCGCCGACTCGGCGCTGGAACAGAAGGGTGAGCTGCGAACCTCGGGCGCCCGGGTGCGCGACGAGATCGCCGCGCTGTCGTGGCCCGAGACGATCGCCTGGCTCGGTCGCAGGCTCGCCGAGGCCCTGGACTACGCCGAGGAGCGCGGCGTCCTGCACCGCGACATCAAGCCGGCGAACGTGCTGCTCACCGCCGACGGCGTCCCGAAACTGACCGACTTCAATATCAGCGCCGGCGACCACGTCGCCGGCGGCAGTCCGGTCGCCTACTTCGGTGGATCGCTGGCCTACATGTCGCCCGAGCACCTGGCGGCCAGTCGCCCGGCACTGCACGGCACCGTCGTGGACCTGGACACACGCAGCGACATCTATTCGCTCGGCGTCGTGCTGTGGGAGCTGCTGACCGGGCGGCGGCCGTTTCCCAAGCTCGAGGCGAAGGATTCGCAGGCCGCGGTCGAGCAACTGCTCGAGGTGCGCCGCCGTCCGATCGCACAGGAATTCCTGGACGACCTCCCCGCGGACACTCCGCCCTCGCTGCGCCGCGTGCTGTTGACCTGCCTGGCGCCGAAACGGGAGGACCGCTGGGCCAATGGCGCGGAGCTGGCCCAGCAATTCGAACTGTGCCTCGACCCCCGGGCCCGGGAGCTGGTGGACGCGCCGCAGCGTCGGTGGCTGCCGACCGCACCCCTGTGGGCGATCCCGATTCTCGCCCTGGCGATCGCGATTCCGAACCTGATCGCGGTCGCATACAACTTCTACTACAGCAGGACACTGATCGTCGGTAAGCTCACGCCGCAGGCCCGGCACACCTTCGAAGACGTTGCGCTGGTGCTGTATCCGTTTGCCATCGTGGTCGCGGCGGTGCTGATCCTCTTCGCCGCGCGCCGCCTCGTGCTGGTCCTCGTCGGCCTGCGCATCGGCTGGGACTTCACCGATGAGACGCTCACCCGTGCACGCATCGACGCGCTCCGGCTCGGCCCCCGGGTGGTGTGGATCGCCTTCGTGTTCTGGGTGCTCGGCGGGATCGTGTTCCCGGTCCTGCTGAACCTGATCGCCGGGGGCGTGCCGTACACCACCTACGTGCACTTCCTGCTCTCGGTCGTGGTGTGCGGCGCGATGGCCGTGTCGTATCCGTACTTCGGGCTGACCTGGTACGTGGTGCGGTGCCTGTACCCGGTGTTCCTGGAACACGGGCGGTCCGACGCCGCCGATATCGACCACCTGCACCGGCTCGCCGGGCGCACCGGCTTCTATCTGACCGTGGCGGCCGCGGTGCCGCTGGTCGGCGTCACCGGGGTCACGTTCCTGCCCGGCGTGGATATCGAGTCCATCATCTGGGCGGTGCGGATCCTGTGCGTCGGCGGCATCATCGGTTTCGTGCTCGCTTATCTGCTGTACGGCGTCATCGAGAAGGACCTCGAGGCGCTCGAACGGGTCGCCACTGCATCCAGCGTCGTGTTGACCGATCACTGAGCCGCGCCATTGTACGGCGCGGATTCGCACCGCCATGGCCGTCACTACGCCCGCTGGGCTCGCCATGATCGCGTAACAGGCGTCTGAGCACGGGTGCGTTGACCTCGGTGTCCTACCCCGCTTTCACGTTTCGCATGGTGACCAGGGCCGTGGCGCAGTGGGTTTCGGTGTCGTTCTCGACGGCGAAGAGGTCGGCGGCGGCAGTGGTGATGAGTGCGCCGGGTTTGAGGACTCGCCCCTTGGCGATGAGGTGGGTGCCCTTGGCGGGTGCGAGGATCTTGACGGTGTAGTCGATGGTCATGTTGATCCAGCCGGGCTGGAGCAGGGTGCCCGCGGCCGAGCCTGCCGCGAAGTCGGCGAGAGAGCCCAGGACGCCGCCCTGGAAGTAGCCGTTGTGCTGGGTGAGTACGGGGCGGTGGGGCTGGCGGATGTCGGCTTCGCCGGGGGCCACGCGGTCGAATCCGAAACCCAGGTGTTTGGCGGCGGGCATGCTCAGGACCACGGCGGGCACGAGGGTCGCGTAGTCGGGGTTCGGTGTTTCCCAGTTCTGCATCGTCAGCTCCTGTGGGATTCGGTGAGTACCGCGGACGGGGGTGACCACGGCGTGAATTCGTCTGCGAGGTAGCGGGTTCGTGCGGCGGACCGTCTGATCTTGCCGCTGCTGGTGCGCTGGACCTGGTCGGGCGCGGTGAGGATGACCGCGCTGGGGGATATGCCGTGTTCGGCGAGGACGGCGGCTCTGATCGCGGCGATCAGAGCCGCCGGATCGGCGGCTTCGGCGCGGCGGATCTCGTGGACGATCACCAGTTGTTCGCCGTCGCGGCCGGGAACCGAGAACGCGGCACACACACCCGATCGCAGGATCGGGTGAGCGGCTTGGGCGGCCTGCTCGAGGTCCTGAGGGTAGTAGTTGCGCCCACGAATGATGATAACGTCCTTGGAGCGGCCCACCACGTAGAGTTCGCCGTCCACCAGCAGGCCGAGGTCTCCGGTGCGCAGGAACCGGTCGCCGCCGCCGAAGGTCTGCGCGGTGGCCTCGGGATTGCACCAATAGCCTGCCGCGACATGGCCACCCGAGACCCGGATCTCGCCGATGCGGTCGGGCGCGCAGGATACGCCGGTGTCCGGGTCGATGATTCGGACGTCTTCGTCGGCCAGGATGCGGCCGGAACCCACCAGCGTCTTGACCCGCCCACCGGTTGGCGGGATGTACCGGCGTTCCTCGAGGGCCGTCGCGTCCGCTTCGAGGAAGCGCGGTCCGCTGCCGGGGACACTGCCCGTGACCAGCAGCGTCGCCTCGGCGAGCCCGTAGCACGGATACCACGCACCGGTGCTGAAACCGTAAGGGGCGAACGCCTTCTCGAAGCGGTGCAGCGTGTCGGCCCGCAGCGGTTCGGCACCGTTGAAGGCGACCTTCCAGCTGCTCAGATCCAGGCCGAGTTCGGCCGCGCCGGCGGCGCGGGCGACGCAGGCGTCGAACGCGAAGTTGGGGCCGCCACTGGTGTGTGCCCCGTAGCGGGAGATGACCGACAGCCACAGCAGCGGGCGGCGGATGAACGCCGACGGCGACATGAGGACGCTGGTCGTGCCGATGTAGAGCGGTTGCAGCACATTGCCGATCAGACCCTGATCGTGGAAGAAGGGCGCCCAGCCGACCACGGTGCAGTCGCGGTCGTGGCCGAAGCCCCGCCGGATCATCTCCTCGTTCGCGATGAGGTTTCCGTGGGTGACCATGACGCCCTTGGGGGCCGCGGTGGAGCCCGAGGTGTATTGCAGAAAGGCCACATCGGCGCCGGTGCGGGGGATCGGCTCGAATCCGGTTGCCGCCGTGGATCTCCGGTCGGCCGCGAGCCAGTGCGCGCCGGGACACAACGGGTCCAGGGCGGCCCGCAGCGGCTCCAGGAACAGGTCCATGGTCAGCACCGCGGCCGGGGTGCAGTCCCGCACGATGGACAGCGTGGCGTCCTGAATCCGATCGCGGCGCGGCGGATTCAACGGCACCGCGAGCACCCCCGCGTACAGGCAGCCGAAGTAGGCGACGATGAACTCCGGGCACTGTGGAAAGACCAGCAGTGCGCGATCACCCGGCACACAGCGTTCGGCGAGCTCGGCGGCCACCGCCAGCGCGCTGGCGTGGAGCTCGCCGTAGGTGATCACCGCGGACTCCGCGCCGCGGTCGTCGAGGAAGATATAGGCGGTCCGGTCCGGTTCCGCGGCGGCTCGTCGCCGCAGGATCTCCGGAAGCAGTATCGGTTGCGGCATGTCGGTTCCCTACCGTGCGCCCTGTGTGTCACGGACCGCCACGGGTAGATGTGCGAGTCCGCGCACGATGAAACTGTGTTCTTGCCAAGTGAATTCATCGGAGAGCGGGATCAGGTCGAGCTCGCGCAGACCGGTGAAGGCCACCTCCGCCAACAGTTCGGCGAGCTGCCCGCCGAGGCAGCCGTGCAACCCGTGGCCGAATGCGAGATGACCGAGGCCGCCCCGGACCAGATCGAATTCGTCGGGCCGGTCGAAGACCTCGGGATCCCGATTCGCCGCACCCAGGCACACCATCACCTGGTCGCCCGCGCGGATGACCTCACCGCCGATCTCGATATCGCGGGTGGCCAGCCGCTTGGTGAGCTGCAGCGGGCTGTCGTAGCGAAGCGCTTCCGTCACCGCCGATTTCACCGTCGCGGTGCCATCTCGCAGCATGCGTGCCTGCCCCGGATGCCGGATGAGCGCCAGTGTGCCGTTGCCGATCAGGGATTTGGTGGTCTCGTTGCCCGCGACGAAGGACATGATGCAGACGAAGATCAGTTCCTCTTCGCTGAGTGCGTCTCCGCCGGTGGTGCGGGTGGCGAGCAGCCGGCTGATCAGGTCATCGCCGGGTTCCCGCCGTCGCGCGGCCAGCACCTCGCCGAGCGCGTCCGCGAACTCCTCCACGACCTCGCGCACCCGGATGAAGTCGGACTCCTGCATCAGGCCCGGCTCCAACAGGAATCGAATGTCGTGGGTCCAGGGCCCAACCCGTTCGCGCAGGGCCGCGGGCAACGCCATCCATTCGCACAGCACCGTGACCGGCAGGGGAGCGGCGAGATCGGTGACCACATCCAGCTCGCCGCCGGCCACGGCCCGGCACAGTCGCCGCGCGGTGAACTCGGCGGCCACCGGCCGCAGTTCCTCGACCGCCGCCGCGGTGAAGACCCGATTCACCAGTCCACGCAGCCGGGCGTGCTCGGGATTGTCCGTGAACACCAGTGACTTTCGGCCCAGCCGGGCAACGCGATCCATGTCGGTCTGCCCGAGCCGCTGTGCCTGCTCGGACACCAGCTGCGGGATCAACCCGGCGCTGAAGCTGCGGTCGGTGAGCACCGCCCGCACATCCTCGTGCCGGGTCAGCACCCACATGCCGAGCGTCTTGTGCACCGGCCGCTGCTCCCGCAACGCCCGGTACATCGGGTAGGGGTCGCGTCGGAACTCGACGCCGAACGGATTGAACCGGGTGCGGGCGCCCGCGGCCTGCGCGGTCATGCGGATTCCTGCCCGGTGGCGAAGAATCCGTCCGGATACGGCCGCATCACCAGCCGCAGCAGAGTGAGCTTCCCCATCCGGAACCCCATGGCCGACAGCGTGAGATACCGCAAATAGCGGGCCACGACCTCGGGTCCGGCCAGCTCGGTGGCCTCCGCCCGCCGGGCGCGCAGTCGCCGCGCCCATTCGGTGCAGGTCCACGCGTAGTCGCGGCGGCCGGTGGTGACCGCGGTGATCTCGAACAGGCCTTCCGTGGCCGCCGCGATCTCGGCCAGCGTGGGCAGCTCGGCGTCGGGGAAGATGTCCTGCTGCATGAACGGATCGGCCTGGGCGGCGGTCATGTTCGCGTAGGCGATGGTCTGCAGTGAGAGCGTGCCCGCCGGGTCCAACCACTGCCGGCAGCGGGTGAAGAACTCGCGGTACACCCGGATCTTCTGTTCGGCCGGGTCGTCGGGCCGCGCGAAGTGCTCGAACGCGCCGATGCTGATGATGCCGTCGAAGGTCTGCTCCGGCCGGTAGTTCAGCCAGTCCTCGACGCGGACCTCGACACCGGGATACTCCTGCGCGCGAACGTAATCCGCCTGCTCGTTGCTCAGCGTCAGGCCGACCGATCGGCCCACGCCCCGAGCCTGCGACAGCTCACGCAGAATCGCTCCCCACCCGCACCCGATGTCGAGGACCGCACCGGCGCGGCGGGCGTCCACCGCGTCGAGGTGGTGGCGAAGCTTGGCGGCCTGCGCGATCTCCAGGGTGTCGCCCGGCGTCTCCCGCAGAGCGCAGGAGTAACTGAGCGAGGAATCGAGCCAGAGCCGGTAGAAGTCGTTGCCGACGTCGTAGTGGTGGCGAATGGCCGCGGCTGCGGCGTCGGACCGCTCGATCACGGTCCGACGGGTATCGAGGGTGGCCATGCTCAGGCCACATCCGCGCTGATCTGCTGGTGCAGGTAGGCGGCGACCGCCTCGAGGGTCGGATGCCGGAACAGGTCCTCGGGCGAGATGTCGACGCCGTAGCGTTCCTCGACCTCGATCAGCAGCGCGACCGCGAGCGCCGAATCGACGCCGAGCCGGTCGAAATCGGCGGTGGGGTCGATCGAGTCGGCCGGCACTTCCAGCTGACCGGCCAGGTACTCCCGGCACCAGATGACGATATCGGCGATGCTCGTCGGACGGGTATCCATCGTGAGCCCCTCTCAGGCAATACGTTTGGCGGAAATGCGTGCCTGCGAAGGCACTTTGAGATCCCAGGCCAGGCCCATCGCGGCGAGCGCGCGGATCAGCCAGTAGCCGGGGTCGAGTCGATACCAGTCCAGCCCGAAGGACGGCGATTCGGGAAAGGCGTGGTGATTGTTGTGCCAGGATTCGCCCAGCGTCACCAGGGCGAAGATGCCGCCGTTGTGGCTGTTCTCCCGGGATTCGTAGGGCTTGGTGCCGAACATGTGCAGGAACGAATTGATCGCCCACACAATGTGTTCGAGGATGAAGATGCGGGCCAGGCCGCCCCACAGCAGCCCGCTGACCGCGCCGGTCCAGCTCAGGGTGACCAGCCCGCCGATCACGGTGGGGATCAGCAGCCCGAGCGCGACCCACCAGTAGTACAGCCGCGCCACCCGCACCAGCCGGCGATCCTTGATCAGGTCGGGGGCGTAGTGAACGATATTGGGGTATTCGTGGCGGCGCATCCACAGGAAGTGCGAATGTGCCAGCCCGCGAATCGCTCCCATGAATCCATTGCCGGACAGGTTGGGGGAGTGCGGGTCCCCCTCGCGGTCACTGCATTCGTGGTGGCGGCGGTGCAGCGCCACCCACGAGATCACCCCGCCCTGACCCGCCATCGACCCGAGCACGGCCAGCGTCACGGCGACCGCCGGCGCGGCGGTGAAGGTGCGATGGGTGAACAGCCGGTGGTAGCCGACGGTGATCCCGAGGCCGGTGAGCAGCCACATCGAGGACAGCAGGGCGAATTCGAGCAGGCCGAACGGGCGGATCCAGAGGAACGCCACCGCCACGGCGGTTCCGGCGATAGGAAGAACGTCGAACAGCAGGAAGTGCCGACGCTGGAGGCGATGGATGTAGGGATTGCTGATCGTCTTCTTACGCGGCTCGGGTGTTCCGGTCGCGGCGCTCGAGGTGATGGCCATGAGCCGATCCGTTCTTCCTATCGCGGGGGAATCTACTTGGCTGCCGCGAACGGCGTGTTGATGGTGGTGAAGTACTGGCCGGCGGCCAGAATCGCGACCGGCGCGGTGACCAGCAGCTGGCCCGCGATGGTGCCCAGGAAGCCGACGACGCTCATCCCGGCGATGCAGCCGGCGATGGCGCCGGGCACCGCGCCGAACATGGCCGAGAGCGCACCGGTCAGCACCGCGCCGCCCCCGCCGCCGAGCAGGCAGCCAATGGCCGCGCCGCCTATGCCGCCCACCAGGGTGCCGATGGTGGCGCCGGTGCTGATGGTGGTGACCATGCGGTTCCAGGCGGCCTGCTCGCGCTCGTACTCGCTCTTCCAGGGGGCCTGGTTCTCATACGGCAGCGCGACCGGCTGGTACTTGGCATGGTCGGCGTCGAACTGCGGGGTCAGCACCGCGGTGCGGTCGGTGATCTCGGCGGCGATCGGGAAGACGTAATCGTCGACCCGGAACGACAATTCGGTGCCGCCGATGAGCTTGCCGCCAGCGTCCTTGATCTTGAAGACGCCGTCCTCGGCGACCATCGATCCGGTGTCGGTGCGGATGGTCATCGACTTGTCGGTGGTGGTGGCGGCGTAGTTGATCGCGGCCTCCTCCGCGTGCGCGGTGGGCGCGGCGGAGACGGCCAATGCGGCGGCGAGCACGGTCGTCGCAGCGGTTTTCCTCATCGGTTTTCTTTCTTTCTCGGTTGGTGACGGGGGATCTGGGGGTCAGAGGTCCAGGACCAGGACCTCGGACCGGGCACGGGAGACGCAGAGCATCATGGTGTTGCCGCATGCGCGTTCCTCGTCGGTGAGGATCGCGTCGCGGTGGTCGATGTCGCCGCTGAGGACGGTGGTTTCGCAACTGCCGCAGGTGCCCTCACGGCAGGAGGTGATGATGTCGACCCCGGCCGCCTCCAGCACATCGGCGATCGAGCGGTGGCCCTCGACGCGATAGGTGGCGCCGGTGCTGTCCACGCGCACGTCGAAGGGCAGGTTCACCGCGTCGGCGGCGGCGGGGCGGGCCGCGAAACGCTCGGTGCGGATCGCTGATCCGCGGGCGGCGGCCTCCGCCTCGATGGCGGCCAGCATGGGTTCGGGCCCGCAGCAATAGATCTCGGCCTGCGCGGCTTCGCCGAGGATGCGGGGCAGCGGCAGCAGCCCGTCGACGTCCTGCGGCACCAGCGTGACTTCCGGATGCCGCGCGGCGAGGTCGTCGGCGAAGGCCATGTGGGCGCGGCTGCGGGCGCCGTAGAACAACCGCCACCGCGCACCCGCTGCGGCGGCGGCCGCGATCATGGGCAGGATCGGGGTGATGCCGATCCCGCCCGCGACGAACACGTACGACGATCGCGGTGTCAGTTCGAAGTTGTTGCGGGGCAGAGAAACCCGCAGCTCGGTGCCCGGCAGGGCGGTGCGGTGCAGATAATCCGAACCGCCGCGTCCGCCGGGCTCGTGCAGCACCGCGATCCTCCAGGTCCGGTCGTCGCCCGGATCGCCGCACAGCGAATACTGCCGCACTCCGGCCGAACCGGCGTGCACGTCGATGTGCGCCCCCGGCGACCACGCCGGCAGCGGGCCGCCGTCGGCGGCGGTCAGCTCCAGCGAGAAGACACCTTCGGCCTCGTCACGGCGGCGGACCACTCGCACGGGAAGTTCGGTCATGTCCGGCCCCTGTCGAATCTCGAAAACCCGATCGTCGTCGCCCCAACCCTCACCGAGGTCGGCCCGTCGCGCAGGGCCGCTGCGGTGACTCGATTCGTCCGATTGGCGTTGACAATCGCCACGGCTCCGAGGCCGGGATCTGTCCCAGACTGACCCGGTGACTTGTATGCCGACAGTGGCCGGCCAGGCCTGAAGGAGCAGTGGTGGCGCGGTTATACCTGGATGCGATCTCCAAGCGATTCGCGGGGACCGATGCGGTGCGGGCGGTGACGCTGGACATCGCCGACGGGGAATTCCTGGTCCTGCTCGGTCCGAGCGGGTGTGGGAAGTCGACGCTGTTGCGGTTGATCGCCGGCCTGGAGGAGCCGACCGAGGGCCGAATCCTGCTGGACGGCACCGACATCTCCGATGAACCGCCGCAGCGCCGCGATCTGGCGATGGTGTTCCAGAGCTATGCGCTCTACCCGCACCTGACCGTGGAGAAGAACATCGGATTCCCGCTGCGTTCCCGGCGCCGGCCCCAGCGCACCATTGCCGCGCGGGTCGCCGAGGTCGCGTCTGTGCTCGGGCTGCGTGAGCTGCTCGACCGGCGCCCGGCCGCGCTCTCGGGTGGCCAGCGGCAGCGAGTCGCCCTGGCGCGGGCCATGGTTCGCGACCCGGGGGCCTTCCTGATGGACGAGCCGCTGTCGAACCTGGACGCCAAACTGCGCAGCGCCACCCGCGCGGAACTGATCGCCCTCCACCGGCGGCTGGGCGCGACCTTCGTCTACGTCACCCACGACCAGGTCGAGGCGATGACCATGGCCACCCGGATCGCCCTGCTCAACGGCGGCCGCATCGAACAGGTCGGCACGCCCGAAGAGCTCTACGACCGCCCCCGCTCCACTTTCGTCGCCGGGTTCCTCGGATCCCCGCCGATGAACCTCTTCGATGCCGAGGTGCGCCCGCACATCGACGGGCTGCGCGTCACGGCCGAGGGCATCGACGCCGCACTCGGCATCGACGCCGACGAGGCGATCGACAGCGCCATCTCGACCCACGTGATCGTCGGCATCCGCCCCGAGCGACTACGGATCACCAGCGATATCAGCGCGATTCGCGGCCAGGTGACGATGGTGGAGAACCTGGGCAGCGAGGAGCTGATCCACATCCAGGTCGGCGATACCGTGCCGGGTGCGTCGAATCGTCCGGTGGTCGCCCGGGCCCCGCGCCCGGCCGGGGTCCGCGTCGGCGACGCGATCGGCTTCGCGGTCGCCCCGGCCGACATCCACCTGTTCGATCCGGCCTCCGGCCTGCGCCTGACCTGGCAGCAGCCCAGCCCTCACGGCCCGCTCGCCGCCGACGCCTCCGCAGTCGTTCCCGTCCCCTGATTGCCACCCCCTGATGAGGAGAAGAACCGTGAAACGCACCGTGCCCCTGCTGGGCCTGGTGACCACCGCCCTGGTCGCGCTCACCGCCTGCGGCCTCGGCGCCACCGGCCAGACCGAGTCCACGACCGCCGCGAAGATCCCCGAACTGACCCCCGGCCAGCAGGTCTCGATCGTCTTCGAGTCCTACAACTACGGCCTGGCGGGCGCCTGGACCGACACCTTCAACGCACTGATCACCCAGTTCGGCGCCGAACACCCGAACATCAAGGTGACCGCGCAGAAGCCGCAGGGCAACAGCCCCAACCCGACCACCGACACCATCTCCAGCATCCAGAGCCAGATCGTGGCCGGCACGCCCCCCGATGTCGCCCAGCTCGGTTTCAGCGACCTGGATTTCACCATTCACCAGCTCGGCGCCAAGCCCCTGGACACTCTGGTCGGCAAGCCGGAGGTGCAGCGCAATTTCGACGGCGCGCGCTATCCCTTCGCGCCCAAGGCGCGCACCCTCAGCGATTGGGACGGTCACACCTATGGCGTTCCGTTCGTGCTGTCCACGCCCGTTCTCTATTACAACGCTTCGCTTTTCGAGCAGGCGGGCCTGAACCCGGCGACTCCGCCCGCCACCTGGGCGCAGGTCGCCGAGGCCGGCAAGACGATCGCCGAGCGCACCGGCAAGGGCGGCGTCTACATCGACTGCCTCACCAAGTCCGCCAAGGACTGGTGCTTCCAGTCGATGGTGCGTTCCAACGGCGGGCGCGTGATCTCCGAGGATCGCTCCAAGCTGGTGTACGCCGATCAGCCCGTGGTCGAGGTGGCCAAGATGGGCCAGCAGCTGGTCTCCACCGGTGCCATGCCCAAGCTGGACCAGAAGCAGGGTTACGAGGCCTTCGCCCGCGGTGAGATCGGCATGATTCTGGAGTCCAGCGCTATCCAGGGCACCTTCATGACCGGTGCGAAGGGCAAATGGGACCTGCGCTCGGCCGCCATGCCCAGCTTCGACGGCAAGGCCACGATTCCCACCAATTCCGGTGCCGGACTGCACATCCTGTCCAACGATCCGGCCAAGCAGCGCGCCGCCTGGGAGTTGATCACCTTCCTCACCAGTGAGACCGCGTACACCAAGATCTCCCAGGGCATCGGCTACCTGCCGCTGCGCACCGGCCTGCTCGACGACGCCAACGGCCTGGCCGCCTGGTCGAAGTCCAACCCGCTGCTGGCGCCGAACGTGGCTCAGCTCGACCGCATGGAGCCGTGGATCTCCATGCCGGGCAACAGCTATCTGCAGATCCGCGACGGCATGATGGAGGCCGTCGAATCGGTGGTGTTCCAGGGTAAAGATCCGCAGTCCACGCTGACCGCGGCCCGCGAAGCCGGCGCGAAACTGCTTCCGTGATGTTCGTCCTCGAAGCGCCGCAGGAGAGCGGTACCGCTGTCCCCGACGAGGTTCCGGCGCGCCGCCCCGCGCGTCGCCGCCTGCTGCGGCGCGCCGTGCCCTACCTGTACCTGGCCCCCGCGCTGAGCCTGCTGTTCCTGTGGACCTATCGTCCGCTGGCGCAGGCCTTCGAACTGTCCACCCGGTCGTGGAATCTGCTGCCCACCTCGCCTATGCGCTCGGTCGGCGCCGCCAATTACGAACGACTGCTGCAGCTTCCGTCCTTCAGCGACTCGATCTGGCGCACCGTCGTCCTCATCGTCGGCCTGCTGCCCTTCACCGTGCTGCTGCCGGTGCTGATCGCGTTCGCCGGCCGGCGGGTGTCGCCGCGGGCGCGGACCGCGTACCAGGCCTTCGCCTTCGCGCCGTTCCTGGTGGCCCCGGTCGCGGCCGCGGCGGTGTGGCGCTGGCTGCTGCACCCGGGTTCGGGCGCGGTGGACCGGGTGCTGGGCACCGACCGGAACTGGGTGTACGACGCGAAAGCCGCGCCGTGGGTGATCATCGTCATTACCGGGTGGCACCTGCTCGGCTTCGCCATGCTGGTGGTGTGGGCCGGATTGGCCGGGATCAGCAATGATTACGACGAGGCGGCCCGGGTCGACGGAGCCGGTCCCCGGCAGGTCCTCCGCTGGATCACGCTGCCGCTGCTCTCGCCCACCCTGCTGTTCTTGGTGCTCACCACGGTTCTGCTCAGTCCCACCCTCACATTCCCGCTCATCGATTCGATGACCCAGGGCGGTCCGGCGCAGGCCACCACCAATATCTACTACCTGCTCTGGGACTACGCGTTTCACAGCTTCGACGCCGGGCTCAGCGCCGCGGCGGGGGTACTGCTGTTCCTCGGATTCGGCGTGGTCGCGGGCGCACTGGTGTGGATCTCGGAAAAGGTGGCCTTCCATGATGATTGACCGTCTGCGCGTGCTGGGCAGCCATGCCCTGCTGATCGTCACCGCGGTGGTGTGCATCTTCCCCATCTATTGGCTGTTCGCCACCGCGCTGCGCCGGCCCGAGGACGTCACCTCGCTGTCGCTGGTGCCGTGGCCGATGTCGCTGGCCAACTACGCCGACGCCGCGCACAAGGTGGACATCACCGGCCTGGTGGTCAACACCTTCCTCGTGGCGGCGCTGTCGACGGCGGGCCAGTTGCTGGTGGCGCTGCTGGCCTCCTACGCCTTCGCCATGTATACCTTCCCGCTGCAGCGGCTGTTGTACCTGGCGTTCGTCGGCACCTGGCTGGTGCCGTTCCAGGTCACCATGCTGCCCAACTACATCCTGCTGAATCGGATGGGCCTGGTGGATTCGCTGGTCGGTGTGGTGTTCCCGACCCTGTGCTCGGCCCTGGCGCTGCTGTTGCTGCGCCAGCACATGGCCGCGTTCCCGAAGGAGTTGGTGGCCGCCGCCAAGATCGACGGCCGCTCCTCCTGGTCGATCCTGTGGACGGTGGTGGTGCCGAATCTGCGGCCCGCCCTGGCCGCGCTGACCATCGTGCTGTTCATCAACGCCTGGAACGAGTACTTCTGGCCCGCGGTGCTGTTGCGCCGGTCGAACAGCGTGCTGCAGCTGGGGCTGCGCAGCTTCATGGGTACCGAGGGCGAGCAGTGGGGCCCGATGATGGCGGTGGCCAGCCTGGCCTGCCTACCCGTGCTGGTGCTGTACCTGCTGCTACAGCGTCAGATCGTGAACGCCTTCGTGCGTTCGGGGCTCAAGTAACGGCCCCGGTCATCCCTTACGGCCGGGTCAACCGGCCGTTCCCCCCTGATGAATTCGGGCGCGCTGGATTCGGCGCGCCCGTGGAATGGAGAAGGATCATGCAACTCACTGTGCTCGGCTGCCGGGCCGGAATGCCGGCGGACGGCCAGCCCAGTTCCGGCTACCTGGTGCGGACCGGCGGCAGCCGGGTGCTGTTGGACTGCGGCCCCGGCGTCGCGACCGCGCTCACCGCCCACCTCGATCCGGCCGGGCTGGACGCGGTGATCATCAGCCATCTGCACATCGATCACTGCTACGACCTGCTGCCGCTGGGCAAGATGCTGCTGGCCCCCTACGCGCTGGCCAAGTATCCCGGCTTCGAGTCCTGGTACGCGGACCTGCCGGATCGAATGCCGTTGATACCGTTGTATGTTCCGGCCGGGGCGCGCCCGGCCCTGGAGACGCTGGCCTCGGCGCTGACCACCGAATCGCTGCCCCTGCTGGACCGAGTCTTCGAGGCCGCCTTCGACATTCGCGAGTACCGGCCCGACGACATCGTCACCATCGGCGAGAGCAGCTGCGAGTTCATCGCCCTGCCGCACGCCAAACCCAATTGCGGACTGCGGATCTGCGGTCCGGACGGTTCGCTCGCCTACACCGGTGACACCGGCGTCTCGGCGGCCCTGGAACGGCTCGCCGCCGGGGTCGACCTGTTCCTGTCCGAGGCCAGCCTCGAGCAGACCGATCGCAGTGCGCACGGTCATCTCAGCGCCTCCGACGCCGCCCGGGCCGCCGCGGCAGCGGAGTCGCGCGAACTGCTGCTCACGCACCTGCCGACCAGTGACGAGGTCTGGCTCAAAGCCCGTCTGGACGAAGCGGCGCAACTGTTTCCGGGCCGCGTGCAGCTGGCCCACCCAGGGATGGTGTACGAGATCGCCCCGTAGCCCAGCGGGGGTGTGCCAGCGGTTGTATCGTCCATAATTCATTTCGCAGTTCGTCTGGTTCACCCGTGGTTACCCGGGCCGGATACGCTGAGCTCCATCCCGAAGGGGAGGTAAACATGGAGCTCAGACTCTTGGCGTCTTTCATCGCCGTCGCGGAAGAACTGCACTTCGGCCGCGCGGCCGCCCGACTACATTTGGCCCAGCCCTCACTCAGCCAGCAGATCCAGAAGCTGGAACGCAGTGTGGGAGTCCAACTGGTGGAGCGGAGCTCACACCAGGTCAACCTCACACCCGCGGGCGAGGTGCTGCGCGATCTCGCGCGGACCATCCTCAGCCAGACCGAGGAGGCCCGATCCACGGTGCGCGAGGTGGCGCTCGGCCGGGCCGGGACCCTGCGGATCGGCTACAACTTCGCGTCCGGCCAGCGCATCCTGCCCAGCGCGCTGGCGCGGATGAACACCATCCTGCCCAATGTCACCGTCAATCTGATCGAGCAGCGTACCGGCCCGCAGCTGGCCGCGCTGTCGTCGGGGGCGCTGGATGTGGGACTGGTGTACGGCCGGCCCGCGGCCACCGAATTCCACAGCCGGCCCCTGCTACAGGTGCCACTGGTAGCCGTGGTGGGCCGCGGGCACAGCTGGGCTCGGCGGTCGAGCACCTCGTTCGCCGAACTGGCCGGTCAGTCTTGCATTCTCTTCGAACGCCAGCAGTGCCCGGCCATGTACGACGCCATTCACCATGCCGCGGAGCGCAGCGGGATCAAGCTCAATGTCGAGCATCAGCTCGATGATCCCAATGCCACCGCGATCATGGTATCGGTGAAGCCGATGATCGGGTTCGCCTCCTCGGTGCGGGCCGGCGCCGCGCCCTCCGCGGGATACAACCAGACGGTCACGGTGGCGCTGCACGATCCGGTGCCGTCGGTCGAGCTGTGCGTCGCCTGGCGCGCCGACGATACCCGCCCGATCGTCCGCTCGTTCCTCGGATGCATCGAATCGGCGCGGCCGCTGGATTCCGCGATCAAGCTGGAATCCCGTCTGGCGCAATAGGAATCAACAACCGTGCGTATGGATTATCGGCCTTGCCGAGTCATGCGCGCCCGGTGAGACTTGGTTCGTGATCGGCGAACTGGTCATCTGGTGTGACTTCGGTGGCGTGCTCACCGATCCGGTGGCGGAGGTGCTCGAACGGGTGGCCGCACAGTGCGCGGTGCCCGCCGACATCCTGCTGCGGGCCTGCTCGGCGGTCGCCGCCGAGTACGGCGGCGACGAGCTCGCTCCCCTGGAGCTCGGAGCGCTCGGCGAGGCCGAGTGGGGTGGGCTGGTGACGGCACAGCTGACACCGGCCTGGCCGCCGGCCGCCGATCTCGGCCGATTCAGCGAATTATGGTATCGCGGACGCAGTTTCAACGGTGAACTGTACGACGCCCTCAGCGGCCGCCTCGATGCGGAGTGCCGGCTGGCAATGCTCACCAACAGCGTGCGCGAGTGGGAAACCCACCGCGCCAGGCTGATTCCAGAATCCGCCGCGTTCGAGGTGATCGTGCGATCCCACGAACATGGCGTCCGCAAGCCCGATCCCCGCATCTTCCGCATCGCCGAGCAGACCCTCGGCGTGCCCGCCGTGAGCTGCCTGCTCATCGACGACAGCGCGCGCAACTGCCGTGCCGCCGAAGCGGCGGGCTGGCAGGCAATTCAGCACTTCGGCAATACCGAAACCCTCGAACAGCTCGACCGGGCCCTGGCCGCGAGGTAGCGACCGGCGCCACGGACACCGAGCTTCGACGTCATCGAATCTTCAGGTGGTTACCTTGATGCTGTCCACATCCGTCGACGATCATGCCCTGTCGGCGATCTCCCGAGGCGAAACCGACGCCGACGCCCTCCCCGACGAGGCGGGGCTGTTCCATGTGGTCGCCGAGGGCGCGCGCCACCGGCCCGGCCGCGCGGTGCTGTGCCGCCACACCGGGACCGCATGGATCGACGTCAACTTCGCCGGATTCCACCGCGACGTGGTCGAATTCGCCGAGTTCCTGCTCGGCTGCGGAGTGGCGCACGGCGACCGGGTGGCGGTGCTGGGCCGCAACAGCTACGAGTGGGTGGTACTGGACTACGCCGCGCTGAGCATCGGCGCGATCGTGGTTCCGGTCTATCCCACCGCCTCCGACCAGCAGATCGCCCATATCCTCGCCGACTCCGGCGCGGTCTACGGCTTCACGGAGACCGCCGAGCAGCGCGAACTGCTGACCCGGCAGGGAGACTCGCGGTGGCGGATGCCGGTGCGGCTGCTCACCGACCCGCCGGTGCACCCCGGCGCTCCGGCCGCGCCGGCGCAGTCCTTCGCCGAGCGCAGCGCCGCCGTGCGCGCCGACGATATAGCGACCATCGTGTACACCAGCGGCACCACGGGCATGCCCAAAGGCTGCGTGCTGACCCACCGCAATATGTTCGCCTCCTCCGGCAACACGGTCGGGCACCTGCCCGAACTGTTCCGCTCCGAAGACGCCGCGACGCTGCTGGCGCTGCCGCTTTCGCACATCTTCGGGCGCACCGTGCTGCTGGCCTGCCTGCACGGCGGCACCCGGACCCGGCTGCTGGCCGGAATCCCGGATCTGCTGGACGCGCTGCCGGAATTCCGGCCGACTTTCCTGGCCCTGGTGCCCTACGCGCTCGAGAAGATCCGCAAACGCTGCCGGGTCGCCATCGGCGCCGAGGCCGACCGGGTGGCCGTCGAGTACGGCCGGGCGCTGTTCGAGGCCGACGCCGTGGATCCGGCGCTGGCCGCCGCGCATCGCGCCCACCACGACGTCGAATTCGCCGGTGTCCGTGAGGCTTTCGGCGGCCGATGCCGCTATGTGATCAGCGGCGGCGCGTCCCTGGACGCCACCACCGACGCCTACTACGCCGGGGTCGGCATTCAGATCCTCGGCGCCTACGGGCTGACCGAGTCGGCCACCGCGGTGACCATCAACCAGGTGCGCGCCAACCGGCACGGCAGTGTGGGCCGCCCGGTGCCCGGCACCACCGTGGGCATCGCGGCCGACGGCGAGGTGTTCGTCGCCGGGGCGAACACCTCGCCCGGCTACTGGCCGACCGAGGCCAGGGTGGCCGAAACCATGTTGCGCACAGGTGATCTCGGCGCCATCGACGTGGACGGGTACCTGTACATCACCGGCCGTCGGAAGGAGATCCTGGTCACCAACGGCGGCAAGAACGTCGCGCCCACTCCGCTCGAGGACCGGGTGCGCCTGCATCCCCTGGTGAGCAATTGCATCGTGCTCGGCGAGGCGCGCTCGTACGTCACCGCCCTGGTCACGCTCGATCCGGTGGCGCTGCGAACCTGGGCTCACGACCGCGAACCGGCGGTGCCGGAAGGGGTGTGGGTGCGCCATCCCGAGGTGGTGGCCGCGGTCGCGACCGCGATTGACGATGCCAATGGCCTGGTGTCGCAGGCGGAGTCGATCCGTGAATTCCGGATCGTGTCCGGCGATTTCACGGTCGACAATGGTCAGCTCACGCCGTCGCTGAAACTGCGGCGGGCGATTATCGAACAGGCTTACGCCGACGATATCGCCGCACTGTACGCGCCGCGTCCATCCGCATGACAACCGTGTGCGGAATCGGTTGATGCCGCACCGGCCTATTTCTGCGATTCGGAACGCCGTCCATCTCCGATCGAAATCCGCAATCGCACAATGCGATTCAATTCTCGGACCTTGAGAGCCCCGGTACGGGACCTCGAGAATAATCATGTCGAATTCACGGCAGTAGGGAGTATTTTCCATGTACGACGTGATCGTGGTCGGCGCGCGTTGCGCGGGCTCGCCCCTCGCGATGCTGCTCGCCCGCCAGGGACATCGCGTTCTGGTGGTCGACCGGTCGACCTTCCCCAGCGACGTGGTGTCGACCCACTACATGCACCAGGTCGGCGTGGCCCGGCTGAGGGACTGGGGCCTGCTCGACAAGCTGGTCGCCAGCGGCGTCACCCCCATCCGCCGGTTGAACTTCTCCTACACCGGCATCACCTTGCGCGGTTTCGCCGAGGTCGAGGGCATCGACGAGGTGTACGCGCCGCGGCGTACCGTGCTGGACGCGTTGCTGGTCGATGCCGCCCGGGAAGCGGGCGCGGAGGTGATCGAGGGGTTCACCGTCACCGGTCTGGTGGTCGAGGACGGCCGCGTGTGCGGTGTCAAGGGCAACCTCGCCGACGGGCCCGAGCAGGAATTCCGCGCCACCTTCGTGGTCGGCGCGGACGGCCGCAATTCGACCGTCGGCGATCTGGTCGACGCCGAATACCACACCGTGCGACCGGCTTCCTGCTTCGTCTACTACACCTACTACGACGGCCTGGACTGGGAATTCCACCACTGGACCGGAATGGGCAAGCAGCAGTTCGGCGCCTGGCCGACCAATGACGATCAGCATCTGGTCACCATCATGCGCCCGCTGGACCGATTCGCCGAATTCCGCACCGATGTGGACGCCAACTTCCAGCAGGTCTTCGACCAGATCCTGCCGGAAATGGGTGCGCAACTGCGGGACAACGGCAAGCGGGCCGAGCGGCTGCGGTCCATGCGCTACCCGGACAACTACTACCGCCGCTCGACCGGCCCGGGCTGGGCGCTGGTCGGCGACGCCGGCTACCACAAGGACCCCTTCACCGGCTGGGGCATCTCCGACGCCCTGGTCTACACCGAGGTGCTGGCCGAGCAGCTGCACGCGGGCCTGTCCGGTGAGCGCCCCATCGATGAGGCCGTGGCCGAGTACGAGCGGATCCGCGACGAGCGCAGCCTGGACACCTTCAACTTCACCTGCATGATCTCCGAGCTGAAGGCTCCGCCCTTCTACGAGACGGTCTTCCGGGCCGCCGGCGAGAGCGAGCTGGGCCTGACCCAGTTCTTCCGGCTGATCGGCGGCGGCCTGCACGGCAAGGAGTTCTTCGCTCCCGAGCACCTGGACACCCTCTACACCGCCGCGGGCACGCCGGCGGCGGAGCGGATGTACTCCGCCGGCCAATCCTGATCGCCCCCAGTCGAATCGGAGACACCACCATGGCGACCATCAGACTGACCACGCTCGGGGACAGCTTCGTGGAAGGGCGCGGCGACACCGCGCCGGGCGGCGGCTGGCACGGCTGGGTGCCCCGCCTGGCCGACATGCTCTGGCTGCCTGCGGATTCCGTGCGCAACCTGGGCGCCTACCAGGCCACCACCCAGGACGTGGTCGACCACCAGCTGACCCGCGCCCTGAGCAACAAGGCGCCGGTGATCGGCGTCATCGTCGGAGTCAACGACCTGGTCGGGGACTACGACCCGGAGCGCTTCGCGCGCAATCTCACCGCCATCTTCGACCAGACCACCGGCATGGACACGGTGGTCTTCACCGCCACGTACGCCGACATCCCGGCCAATCTGCCGGTCCCCGAAACCTTCCGGACCCTGCTGCGGGACCGCTTCGCCCGGGCCAACGACGCCCTGCGCGAGACCACCGCACGCACCGGAGCGCTGTGCCTGGACGTCACCGCCGTGCCCGAATGGGCCGATCCGGCCATGTGGTCGCCCGACGGCCTGCATCCCAGCCCGCTCGGGCACGAGTACTTCGCCCGCTCGGTGGCCGAGCTGCTGGCGCACACGACCGGGATGTCGCTGGCCGCGGCCTAGGCCCGGCCACTCAGAGAGGAAAGCAGTGAGCGAGGAAACGACGCGGATCGGACGGCGACTGGCCGACAATCCGATCGCGATTGTCGGCATGTCGAGCCTGTTCCCCATGGCCCGCAATCACCGGGACTACTGGCAGAACATCGTCGACGGTCTGGACTGCACCAGCGAGGTGCCCGAATCGCGGTGGAAGATCTCCGACTACTACGACCCGAACCCCGACGCCCCCGACAAGACCTATGCCCGGCGCGGCGCGTTCCTGCCGGACGTCGACTTCGATCCGCTGGAATTCGGTCTGCCGCCCAACCAGCTCGACGTCACCAGCACCATGCAGACGCTGAGCCTGATGGTCGCGCGAGACCTGTTGCGGGACACCGGCGCCGACGGCTCCGACTGGTATCGGCCCGCCCGCACCGGAGTCGTGCTCGGCACCACCGGTCCGGTGCCGCTCATGCACCCGCTGGCTGCGCGACTATCGACCCCGGTGCTCAAGGAGGTAGTGCGGGCGGCGGGCCTGACCGCCGCCGACGCCGACGAGATCGCCGACCGTTACGTGCGCGCGTTCGCGCCCTGGGAGGAGAACTCCTTCCCCGGCTTCCTGGCCAATGTGGTGGCCGGGCGGGTGGCCAACCGGCTCGACCTGGGCGGGCTGAACTGCACCGTGGACGCCGCGTGCGCCGCCTCGCTCTCGGCCATGCGCATGGCCATCGCGGAACTGGTCGACGGCCGCGCCGACATGATGATCACCGGCGGAGTCGACACCGAGAACACCATTTTCGTGTACATGTCCTTCGGCAAGGTTGGCGCGCTGTCCAAGTCCGATCGGATCAGCCCGTTCGCCGAGGACGCCGACGGCACCCTGCTCGGCGAGGGCATCGGCATGCTGGCGCTGCGCCGGCTGGCCGACGCCGAACGCGACGGCAACCGGATCTACGCGGTGATCCGCGGCCTGGGCTCCTCGAGCGACGGCCGCGCCAACAGCATCTACGCGCCGCGCGCCGAGGGACAGCGCATCGCGCTCGACCGCGCCTACGAGGACGCCGACTGCTCCCCGGCGTCGGTGGAACTGTTCGAGGCGCACGCCACCGGCACCGCCGTCGGCGACCGCACCGAGCTGACCGCGCTGCGTGAGCTGCTCGCCGACAACGCGGCCCCGCTGCACGGCGCGGCGCTGGGCAGCGTGAAGTCCCAGATCGGGCACACCAAGGGCGCGGCTGGCACCGCCAGCGTCATGAAACTGTCATTGGCGCTGTACCACAAGGTCTTTCCGCCGACCATCAATGTGGACCGGCCCAACAGTGCCATCGACTTCGATTCCGCGCCGTTCTACGTGAACACCAAACTGCGTCCGTGGATCCGCGATCCGCGCCGGGCGGTGCGCCGCGCGGCCGCCTCCGCGATGGGCTTCGGCGGCACCAACTTCCACATGGTGCTCGAGGAGTACGAAGGTGATCGGACGGCGGTGCGCAATCTGCACCGCACCGCGCGCGCCTACCTGTGGCACGCGGCCGACCCGGCCGCGCTGCTGGAGCTGCTGAACTCGGGCGCGCCCGCCGTCGACGGCGGCCCCGTGCCCGCCGCGCATGCCCGCGTGGGATTCGTTGCGGTCGACGACGATACCGAGGCGCGGCTGCGTGCCCTGGTGGTCGAACGGCTGTCCGCCGAGCTCGACGCCGAGCAGTGGTCGCTGCCGCAGGGCGTGTACTTCCGCCGACAGGCGCCGGAGGGTGTCAAGATCGGCGCGCTCTTCGCCGGGCAGGGCAGCCAGTACCTGGACATGGGCCTGGAAGCCGTCGTCAACGTCCCGACGCTGGCCGAAGCCTTCGACGCGGCCAATGCCGCCTTCCCGGGCGAGGATCCGGGCCTGGCCGCGGCCGTGTTCCCGCCGCCGATCTTCGATCCGGAGCTGCGTCAGCGCCAGGAGTCGACGCTGCGCCGCACCGAATACGCCCAGCCCGCCATCGGCGCGCTGGCGGCCGGACAGTTCCGCTTCCTGCGCGAGCTGGGCCTGCGCTGCGACGGCCTGCTCGGGCACAGCTTCGGCGAGCTCACCGCGCTGTGGGCCGCCGACGCGGTGACCGATGCCGAGTACTTCCGGCTGGCCGCCGCCCGCGGCGCGGCAATGGCGCCGGTGGCCGACAGCGCCGACACCGGAACCATGGCCGCCGTCGCGGCCACCCGCGACGTGGTCGAGAAGCTGCTGGCCGAGACGCCGGATGTGCTGGTGTGCAACCACAACGCCCCGGAACAGGTGGTGGTGGGCGGTGGCACCGAGGCCGTCGAGGCGTTGCTCGCCGAGTGCGCGAGCCAGGGGATCACCGCGCGCCGGCTGCCGGTGTCCGCGGCCTTCCATACCCCCTACGTCGGGCACGCCGTGGAGCATTTCCGCGCCGCGCTGGACACGGTGGAGATCGGCGCACCCGCGGTACCGGTCTACGCCAACAGCCCCGGGGCCGCGTACTCCGCGGACTCGAAGGCCAATGCCGACACCCTGGCCCGGCAGCTGCTGCGCCCGGTGGAATTCGTCGAGGCGGTGCGCGCCATGCACGCCGACGGGGTCACCGTCTTCGTCGAGTTCGGCCCCAAACAGGTTCTCACCGGCCTGGTCCGGACCATCCTGGCCGAGGCCGACATCGTGGCCGTCCCCACCGACAGCGGCCCGCTCGGCGACTCCGACCTCGCGCTGAAGCAGGCGGCGGTGCAGCTCGCGGTGCTGGGTGTCGAACTCGACGCCATCAACCGCTATGACGCGCCGGCGCCGGTGGCACCGGCCCGCAAGGGCATGACCATCAGCATGTCCGCTCCCGAACACATCTCGCCCGCCCGGCGCACCGCCTACCAGGACGGGCTCACCGACGGTTTCCGCATCTCCGCACTCACCACCCCGCCCGCGTCCGTTCCGGCGGGCACACCGGCTCCGGCCGGCGGCAATGGGGCTGCGGCACACCACACTCAGGAGGAAGACCCGATGACCGTTCATCCGCAGGCCCGGAACCGATCCGAGGGCGACCCGGCCGCCCAGCACCTGGCGCTGCACTCGCGTTACCTGGACAGCCAGCTGAACGTGGCCGAGACCCTGGTCGGCCTGATCGCCCAGCACGGGCTCGACGATCCGAATCTGCCGAATGTCATCGCGTCGGTGCGCGACCAGAGCGTGGCCATCGGCCACGCGCACGAGCGGGCCGCCGAAGTGCTGGCTCGCCTGGCGGAACTGGAATCCGGTGTGGCGCCGGCCGTCTGGAGCGAACCGGTCGAATACCGGCCCGCGCCCGCCCTCGCGCCCGTCGCGCCCCGGCGGCTGACCGCCGCAGTGCCCGCGCTCGCCCCCGCCCCGGCAGCCGTGGTCCCCGCCGCTATGACCCTGGCGGCGCCCGCCGTCGTGGCACCGGTCCCGGTCGCGGCACCGGAACCGGTTGCCACCCAGCCGAACCCGCCGATCGTGGCGGAGCCCGTGACCGAGAACGACCAGGGTCTCGACGCCGAGGCGGTGCGTGCCGCGCTGGTCGAGGTCGTCGCCGACAAGACCGGCTATCCGACCGACCTGATCGACCCCACCATGGATCTGGAAGCCGACCTCGGCGTCGACTCCATCAAGCGGGTCCAGGTGCTCGGCGTGGTGCAGGAGCGCTTCCCTGACCTGCCGGTCATCGGCCCCGAAGTACTCGGTGAATTGCGAACTCTCGACCAGATGGTGGACGTGCTGGTCGGAGAGGCGGGTGGTGTCGACCCAAAAGCACCGGCGCCGACCACTGAGCCGAGCTCGGAGGTCGGTCCGGCACCCACCCTGCGGCACCGGGTCGCACTCGTCGACCTGCCCGCCATCGACGTCATGGACAGGCCGTTCCGCGCCGAACCCGTCGCGGTAGTCGCGGACCACGGCGGCGTCGATGCCACGAAAATCATTGCGGGCCTGGAACAACGAGGCTGGAGCGTGCGACATGTCGACCTCTCCGGCGCCGCCGGCGCGGCGGCGGTGGAGCAGTCGATCAGCGCTGCCCTGGCCGCACCGGCCGATCTGGTCCTGGCCGTGGCCGACGGCGAGCCGTCGTGGGCCGGTGCGGAAGCCGCGCTGACCGACACGATCCTGCTGGCCAAGCACGCACCGGCGGCGCTGACCGGCACCGAGGGTCGCGCGGCGTTCCTCACCCTGACCCGCCTCGACGGCGGGCTCGGGCACATCGGTACGGCGGCTCCGGCCGCCGGGCTGGTGGCGGGAGTCGGCGGCGTGGTGAAAACCCTTGCCGCCGAGGCCCCGCGGCTGTTCTGCCGGGCCGTGGACGTCCACCCGGACCTCGACGACGACCAGCTGGTCGCGGTGGTGCTGGCCGAACTCGGCGATGCCGCCGTGGACACCCTCGAGGTCGGCGTCGACCGCACCGGAACCCGGCACACCGTCGTGCCGAGCCGCTACCCCTACCCGGTGGACGCGACGCCGATCGGACCCGATACGACCGACGGCCCCGAACTCGAATTCGATGACGTGTTCGTGGTGACCGGCGGCGCCCGTGGCGTCACTGCCCTGTGTGTGGCGGCGCTGGCCGAAACCTGCCCGGCGGAGTTCCTGCTGCTGGGCCGCACCGAGCTCACCGACGAGCCGGAGTGGGCGGCCGGCGTGGCCGACTCCGACCTGCGCGCCGCGGTGATCGAGCGGCTACGGGCCGGGGGAGAACGACCGGCCCCGCGCGAGATCGCCCGCCTGCACGGCGAATTGGTCGCGCACCGCGAGATCCGCGGCACCCTCGACCGGCTGCGCGTGGCCGGAGCCCGGGCGACCTACCTCGCCGTGGACGTCACCGACGCCGCCGCGGTGCGGGCCGCCCTGGCCGATCGCTCGGTGACCGGCATCGTGCACGGGGCGGGCGTGCTCGCCGACGCGCTGTTGCCGGACAAGACGATCGAGCAGATCGACCGGGTGTTCGCACCGAAACTGCGGGGCCTGGCCGCCGTGCTCGACGCCGTGGACAACGAGCGGCTGCGGCACCTGGTGGTGTTCACCTCCATCGCCGGCCTGCTGGGCAACCCGGGGCAAGCCGACTACGCGGCCGCCAACGAGGCGCTGGCCCGGTTCGTCGCGAGCTGGCGGCACCGGCACCCCGAACGGCACGGCATCGCCATCGACTGGTCGGCCTGGGACGGCGGTATGGTGACCGCCGAACTGCGCGCCCTGTTCACCGCGCGCGGTGTGCCCCTGCTCGATCCCGCCACGGGCGCACGGGCATTCGCCAACGAGTTCGCCGCGGCCCACCGCGACGACACCCGGGTATTGGTCGGGGCGGCCACCGCGCTGGGCGGGACCGAGCCGGTGCCCGCACCGGGCCGCATCGCCAGCCGGGAACTTGCCGCGCTGCGCCACGATCCGGTCATCGGCGATCACCGTATCGGAGCGCAGGCGGTGCTGCCCGCGACATTCGGTCTGGGCTGGCTGGTCAATGCCGCGGAGCGAGCACACCCCGGGCTGCGGGTGGTGCGGGCCTCCGGCTTCCAGGTGAACAAGGGGATCGTGTTCGACGACGGACCCGATATTCCACGCTGGGTGGAACTTTCGGACTCCCGCGTCGCGGGCGACCGCGTGATCGTAGACGCCGCGGCGCGTGGCGACAGCGGACGTGCCCTGCCCGTCTCGCACTACACGGCCACCCTGGAGCTGGCCGCCGCGCCGGGCGTCGCACCCGTGCGGCCCCCGCATCCGTCGGGTCTCGGTGCTCAGGACGGCGCGTCCATCTACACCAGCGCCACCCAGTTCCATGGCCCCCGGCTGCAAGGCCTGCGGCAGGTCCTCGAGTTCACCGATGAACGCCTGGTCGTGCGCTGCCGCCTCACCGACACCCGGGTCGCGAACGGAGCCTTCGCTGGTGGCCTGCACAGCCCCGTGCTGGCGGACCTGCTGTTGCAGGGCCCGTCGGTGCTCGGCGGCCGGCTGCTCGGGCAGGCCTGCCTGCCCGTGGCCATCGGCAGCGCCGAGTACTACGCGGCGCTGCCCGGCGACGAGGACTTCCTCCTTGTCGTGGACGGTCTTCGCCGAAACGCCAACGGCATCACCGCAACCGCCACGGCCACCGGCGACGACGGCAGGGTACTGATGCGATTCGACGAGCTGGTGTTCGTGGCGACACCGGCCATGGCAGCCAAATTCGCCGAATCGGTGGCGAACTGGCGGACGGAGACTGCGCAGTGAACACATCCGAACTCGACTTCGTCGGCGAGCCCTTCGACGCGCTCGCCCTGACCGGACCTGCGATCCAGCCGCCCGCACCGGCGCGTGCGGCCACGGACTCCCGGCCCGTCCAGGTCACCGCCGAACGGCCGATCGCACCCGCACCGGAGAGCGTCGCGGGCCTGGTTCGGGACTTGCGGTTCGCCATGGTCCGCGCCCATGAGCAGGTCTTGCGAGCACAAACGGCCATGCAGCTCAGGGCATTCGAGTCGCACACCGCACTCGCGGCACCGTCTGCGGGCGCGGCGGCCCCGCGGGTGCGCGCGTCGGGGACGCGCGCGGACACCGAGGCCCGTTTCAAGCCGCTGGCCCGCACCACTGTCACCGACCTCGATGACGCCGCGCTGGCGAACCTCGCCACCGGTGCCATCGCGGCGGTGTTCGGCGACCGCTACGCCCAGGACGGTGCGAACCCGGACATCCGCACCAGCGGTTCCACACTGGCGGCGGTGCGCGGATTGGATGTGTACGGCGGGGCTTGGGGCAGAGGCGGATTGACCGCGTTGCTGCGCCCGTCCGCCTCCCATGGCACGGCGCTCGATTCCGGCGTGGTGATCGAGGCCGTGGTGCAGGCGGCGCAGATCCTGGCCCTGCACGCGGGCCTGCACCTGTGCCTTGCCGACGCCACCTTCGAACGGACCGCGCCGGGACTGCCGGAGCTGCCGGTCGTGTTCGACTGCGAGCCCCTGCCGGTCGGCGAGATCGACCTCGTGGTGGAGGTCACCGAGATCGATCTGGTGCCCAGGCCGTATCTGCGGGTGGACGCACAGGTTTCGGCGGCAGGCGCGGTGCTGGGCTGGGTGCGCGGGGTGACCGTCGCGGTGGTGGAGAAGCCGGGCGTCCCGATCGGTCCCGAGCTCGGCGGCGTTCCCGCCCGCTGGCTGGGACGTGTCGGCCGCTTCGGCGAACACGCGCTGCTGAGCGAATTCCATCTCGCGCACATGTGCCGCGGCGATCAGGGCATCGGTATGGGCCCGGAGTTCACCGGCAACAGCACCCGCAAGGCCACCCGTCCACCGGACGGCGGGCTGCTGCTGGTGGACCGTTTCATGGAGATGTCGGGCACCCGCGGCAAACTCGACAGTGGTTCGCACCGAACCGAATACGATTCGCCCGCCGATTCCTGGTACTACAGCGACACGGCCAACGCCTCCATGCCCAACTGCGTGTACATGGAGACCTCCCTGCAGGCCGCGCTGCTGCTCGGCTACTACCTGGGACCGACCCTCGACGACCCAGGCGCCACGGTCAGCCTGCGCAATCTGGGCGGGACGGCCACGGTGCTGCGGGAGGTGGACCTGCGCGACAAGACCATCGTCGAGCACTCGCAGCTGCTGTCCACCTCGCCGGTGCCGGGTTCGACGCTGCAGAACTTCGCCTATACGATGACCGTCGACGGCGAGCCCTTCTATTCGGGTGATACGCTTTTCGGCTACTTCAGCGATGCCGCCATGGCCAACCAGACCGGTCTCGACGCCGGCCGCCTCATCCCGACCTGGCTCGACAGCCAGGACACCCCGCCCGCGAGCCGGATCATCGACGTGGCCGCCCGCCGTGACGACCCTGCCGCGCGGCTGGTCTCCTGCGATCACCTGGCCTTGCTCGATCAGGTGCGCGTGGTGGACGGCGGCGGCCGCTACGGGCAGGGCTATCTGCACGCCGTGCAGCCGATCGACCCGTCACACTGGGTGTTCGCGCGGCACTTTCGCTACGACCCGGTGATCCCCGGTTCCTTCGGCATCGAATCCTGCATCCAGGCCATGCAGGAATGGGTGCTGGACAGCGGGTTCGCCGACGGCCTGGAGAATCCGGGGTTCGTGCTGCCCGCCGGGCTGCCGTTCACCTGGAAATACCGCGGCCAATTCCTGCCCACCGATGGGGAATTCACCCTCGAGGTCCACATCGAGCGGGTCGAGCGGCGGCCGGGCCGGGTCCGCGTGGTCGGCGAGGCCAGCATGTGGAAGCCCGGCCTGCGCATCTACGAACTGAGCGATATCGCAGTCGAACTGCGTGCGGAAGGAGCGCTGCCGTGGTGAGCGCCGTACCCACCCGAATGGCCGCCGATGTGGCGGGCGTGCAGGCCGCGCTGCTGCGGCTGGAGGACCCGTTCTTCCTGGTGCGCACCGAATCCGGTCTCGCGGCCACCAACGACCCGGCGGCGGCGCGCACCGCGCAGGTGCTCGCCGCGGTCCCGGCCGGACGGCCGGAAGTGTTGGGGGACGAAGCCTTCCGTCGCGCTCACGGCGTGCGCCATGCCTACATGGCCGGGGCCATGGCCAATGGCATCGCCTCGGCGCGCATGGTGATCGCGCTGGCTCGCGAGGGCATCTTGGCGTCCTTCGGCGCCGCGGGTGTGCTGCCCGCGCGCATCGACGAGGCGCTCACCGAGATTCGCCATGAGGCGCCGGGGATGCCGTTCGCCTGCAATCTGATTCACAGTCCCAGCGAGCTCGCGATGGAGCGCGCCACGGTGGATCTGTGCCTGCGCCACCAGGTCCGGTGCATCGAGGCGTCGGCGTTCATGAGCCTCACCCCGCAGGTGGTGCATTACCGGCTCGCGGGCTTGGCGTTGCGGGCGGGCCGGGTGGTCGCCGAGAACAAGGTGATCGCCAAGGTGTCGCGGCTCGAGGTCGCCGAACTGTTCCTGCGGCCCGCGCCCGAACCGATGGTCCGGGAGCTGCTCGCCGCCGGTCTGATCACCGCCGAACAGGCCGAACTGGCCCGGCGGGTGCCGATGGCCGACGACATCACCGCCGAGGCCGATTCGGGCGGGCACACCGACCGTCGGCCGCTGACCGTGCTGGTGCCCGAACTGATCGCCCTGCGCGACCGTGTCCAGTCCGAACTCGGCTATCCAGAACCGGTCCGGATCGGCGCGGCCGGCGGCATCGGCACCCCCACCGCCGCCTTCGCCGCCCTGTCCCTGGGTGCTTCCTACGTGGTGACCGGCTCGATCAATCAGGCCAGTGTCGAAGCCGGGCAGTCGGAGTCGACCAAGCAGCTGCTGGTCACCGCGGGCAGCGCCGACTGCGCCATGGCCCCCTCGGCGGACATGTTCGAGATGGGCGTCGAGGTGCAGGTCCTCAAGCGCGGCACCATGTTCGCGGCGCGGGCCAAGCAGCTCTACGAGATCTACCGCGCCTGCGACTCGATCGAGGCCATCCCGGCCGCTGAGCGCCTGCTGCTGGAGGAG
This sequence comes from Nocardia sp. NPDC059764, assembly GCF_042732555.1. Taxonomy (NCBI): domain Bacteria; kingdom Bacillati; phylum Actinomycetota; class Actinomycetes; order Mycobacteriales; family Nocardiaceae; genus Nocardia; species Nocardia sp. NPDC059764. The sequence goes on along the minus strand of NZ_JBHWHH010000025.1, from coordinate 1,996 downwards.
CGCACCTTCAAGCGCTCACTCGACGAGGTCTGGGCCGGGTGCGTCGGGTACTTCACCGAACGTGATCCCGAGCAGCTGGTGCGGGCCGAGCGCGATCCGAAACGCAAGATGGCGCTGATCTTCCGCTGGTACCTGGGCCTGTCCTCGGCGTGGAGCATCGGCGGGGAACCGGAGCGCGCCACCGACTATCAGGTGTGGTGCGGTCCCGCCATGGGCGCGTTCAACGCGTGGGCGGCCGGGTCGTTTCTGGCCCCGGCGCGCAACCGTCAGGTGGCCGAGCTGGCGGCGCAGATCATGCGCGGCACCGCGGTGACCGCGCGGGTGGCGGCGCTGCGGCAGGCGGGCGCGCGGCTGCCGGCCGCGGCCTGCACCTATCTGCCCACCCCGCTGGAGGAATGATCATGACCGTCGTCCAATCCGACCGGCCCGCCGCCGCACACCCGGAGTGGGTGCTGTGCGGCGGATGCGGACAGATGCTGTACCGCAAGCGATTCGAACTGGCCGCTCAGGTGTGCCCGGCCTGCGGCTGCCACGGTCCGCTCACCGCCGGTGAACGCCTGGCCACGCTGTGCGATGCGGGCTCGGTGCGGGTTCTGGAACTCGCTGTCACCGACACCGACCCCCTGGGCTTCACCGATACCAAGCCGTACCCGCAGCGGCTCCGCGCGGCCCAGGAGCACACCGGATCGGCCGAGGCGGTGGTCTGCGCGCGCGGCGAGATCGGTGGATTCGCCGCGATCCTGGCGGTCATGGACTTCCGCTTCCTCGGCGGCAGTCTGGGCACTGCGGTCGGGGAGGCCATCACCAGGGCCGCGGAAATCGCTCTCGCCGAACGCACTCCGCTGATCCTGGTGACCGCTTCCGGCGGGGCCCGCATGCAGGAGGGCATCCTCGCGCTCATGCAGATGGCCAAGACCAGCCAGGCCCTCCGGCAGCTGGACGAGGCGGGCATTCTGACCGTCGGCCTGATCACCGACCCCACCTTCGGCGGCGTCGCGGCCTCCTTCGCCACCCTGCCCGACGTCATCATCGCCGAACCGGGTGCGCGTCTGGGCTTCGCCGGTCGCCGGGTGATCGAGCAGACCATCGGCCAGAGTCTGCCGCCGGAGTTCCAGACCGCCGAATTCCTGCTCGAACACGGTGTCGTGGACATGATCAGGCCGCGCGCCGAACTCCCGGCCACCCTGACCCGGCTGCTGTCGGTGGCCTCGCGTCGCCCGGACGCCGTGGTGGACAGCGGGTCTCGCACCGGGGCACTGGTCACCGATGCCGCGCGCCTGCCCGAACGCGACGCCTGGGAGTGCGTGCGCGCCGCGCGCCGCTTCGGCCGCCCCACCACCCTGGACTACATCGGCCTGGTCGTCGACGACTTCGTCGAACTCCACGGGGATCGCGCCTCGGCCGACTGCCCGGCGATCGTGGCCGGACCGGGCCGCCTGGCCGGGATCCCGATCGTCGTCATCGGCACCCAGAAGGGCCGCAGCACAACCGAACTGGCGCAGCGCAACTTCGGCATGCCGAATCCTTCGGGCTATCGCAAGGCCGCCCGGGTCATGCGGCTGGCCGCCAAACTCGGGCTGCCCGTACTCACCCTCATCGACACCGCGGGCGCGTACCCGGGCATCGAAGCCGAGGAGCGGGCGCAGGCGGTGGCCATCGCCGAGAACCTGCGGCTGATGGCCGGCCTGCCGATCCCGGTGGTTGCGGTCGTCACCGGCGAAGGCGGCAGCGGCGGTGCGCTCGCCCTGGCCGTCGCCGATCGAGTGCTCATGTCCGCCAATGCCGTCTATTCGGTGATCAGCGCCGAAGGCTGCGCGTCGATCCTGTGGAAGACCCCGGCCGAAGCGCCCCGGGCCGCCGCCGCGCTGCGCGTCGACGCCCGGTCGCTGCTGGAACTCGGCGTCATCGACGGGGTGATCGAGGAGCCCGGCGCGGGCGCGGAGACCGACCTGCTCGCCGCCGCCGAGGCGCTGCGCTCGGCGGTCATCGAATGCCT